>DASQAE010000341.1:0-10830 GCA_035635915.1 Burkholderiaceae bacterium
AAGAGCTGCAGATCGAACTCATCAATCTGCAGAAGGAAGTCGGCATCACGTTCGTCTATGTGACACACGATCAGACCGAGGCGCTTGCACTGTCGCACCGGATTGCAGTGATGAACGAAGGGCGCATCGAACAGCTCGACGAGCCTTCGAAGATCTACTCCTTTCCGGCCAATCGGTTCGTGGCGGATTTCATCGGCGAATGCAACATCCTGAGCGCCACGGTCACGAGTTGCGACGCCGGAGTCTGCTCGCTCGAACTCGCCGGCATCGGGACGGTGCGCGCGACCGCCAGTGTCCCTTCGCTGCGCCCCGGTGTTGCGGGCGCACTGGCATTGCGGCCGGAGAAGATCGCCATCAACACGCCTGGCCAGCCAGCCGGCGGCGGCGACAACCACCTGACCGGACGCGTGATGGACTTTCTTTACCAGGGCGACGTGACCATTTACATGGTCGAACTCGCATCCGGCAATCGGCTCGAAGCGATGCGTCCCAACTCCGCTTCCGGCCGCGCGCGTTTCTTCGACGTCGGGGATGCCGTGGACGTTTCGTGGAAGATCGACGCAGGCCATTTCCTGGTGGACTGACGTGAGCGACGCAATTCATCGGCAGGCAGCGGCACGCGCCAAATGGTTGGTAGCCGGGCCGCCGCTCCTCTATCTGATTGTCTTTTTCGCCGTCCCGACCCTGTTGATGGTGGTGGCGAGTTTTCGCGTGGCGGGAGAGTTCGGCGGGCTCGCGCCGCTGCGATCGGAAAGCGGCGGCTGGAACCTCTCGCTCGAGAGTTACGCGCGTTTTTTCTCCAGCACCTTGTACCTCCAGCTTTTTGCCAAGTCGTTCCTTTACGCGCTGCTCACCACCGCCATCTGCCTCGCGCTCGCGTATCCGCTGGCGTGGCTGATTGCGCGCAGTCCGAAGCGATATCGCGACCTGCTTCTGCTGCTCGTGATCCTTCCCTTCTGGAGCAACTTCCTGATCCGTGTTTACGCCTGGATGATCATCCTCGGGCCCGAGTGGGCGCTGGCGCGCGCGCTCAACGGCCTGCTCGGGGCGTTCGGATTTGCGCCCGTGACGCTGATGTTTTCGCCGTTCGCGGTGATCGTCGTGCTGGTCTACGTGCACCTGCCCTTCATGGTGCTGCCGTTGTACGCGAACCTCGAGAAACACGACCCGACTCTGCTTGATGCGGCGCGCGACCTCGGCGCTCACGCGTGGCAGCGGTTCCGCCACGTGACGTGGCCGTTGTCCCTGCCGGGCGTGTTTGCCGGCTCGGCGCTGGTCTTCATCCCCGCCTTCGGCATCTTCGCGGTGCCCGACCTCGTCGGCGGCACCGACGGAATCATGATCGGCAACGTGATCAAGCAGCAGTTCCTCGAGGCGCGCGACTGGCCGTTCGGATCCGTGCTGTCGATCGTGCTGACGGTGTCCGCGCTCGCGCTGACGGGGTTGGCGGCTCTTGCCGCACGGCCGCGCAGGAGCGCTGCATGACGCGCGTGGTCTCGGGCTGGGTCTGGGCGAGCGCGCTGGGCGTGTACCTGTTCCTTTATCTGCCGCTGCTGGTCGTCGTGGTGTTTTCGTTCAACGACAGCAAACTCAACGCGGAGTGGGTCGGCTTTACGACCGCGTGGTACGCAAAATTGTTCCGCAACGGCGAGATGCTGATTGCGGCACGCAATTCACTCCTGATCGCGCTCGTCACTTCGATCGTCGCGACCGCGCTCGGCACGATGGCCGGCTTCGCCCTGCACAAATACCGCATGCGGGTGCTGCCGGTGCTGGTGGTGGCGCCAATCGCGATTCCGGAAATCCTGATGGGGGTCGCGCTGCTGATGTTCTTCGTGATGCTCAACTTCACGCTTGGCCTGGTTTCGATCACGCTGTCGCACATCGCCTTCTGCATCGGGTACGTCGCATTGGTGGTACGAGCGCGCCTGGCCGGCATGGACGAGAGCCTGGTCGAGGCTGCGCGCGATTGCGGCGCGACGCCGTTCAAGGCTTTCCGCTTTGTCACGCTGCCGCTCATCCTGCCCGGCGTGATCGCCGGCAGCCTGATGGCGTTTACGCTCTCGATCGATGATTTTGTCATCACGTTTTTCACCGCGGGCGCATCGGCATCGACGCTGCCGCTGCAGATCTACTCGATGGTCAAGATCGCGGTGACGCCCGAGGTCAATGCAATTTCGACCCTGCTCCTGCTCTTGACGCTGCTGCTGATCACGGCGGCCGCGCGCATCGCGCCCGGACTGCTGCGAATGAACGAGTAAGACCGAGAGGAACGACCATGACTGCACACACCTTGCGCGCACTGCTAACGGCGGCGCTTTGTATGGCTCTTGCCGGCGCCTGCGGCAAGAAGCAGGAAGCGGCCCCGGCGAAGAGCCCGGCAGCGGACATAAAAGCCGAGACCAAGCCCACTGGCACGCTGAATCTCTACAACTGGAACAACTACATCGCGCCGGAGACGGTTGCGCGCTTCGAAAAGGAGTTCAACGCGAAGATCGTGCAGACGTATTTTTCGGACAACGAGGAGATGCTGGCCAAACTTGCGGCGGGTGCAACCGGCTACGACGTCATCGTGCCCACCAGCAACGCGCTCGAGGTGTTGATCAAAAAGGGTGATCTGCAGCCGCTTGATCACAGCAAGCTACCGAACCTGAAGAACATGAAACCGGAGTTCATGAACACCGAGTTCGACCCCGGCAACAAGTACTCGGTGCCCTATGCATACTCGACTACCGTGATCGGCTTCAACGACAAGCGCATGCAAGCGGCTGGTTTGGACCCGCGCGGTTTCGAGGCACTGTTCGATCCGAAGGTGGCATGCAAGGTCAAGGGCCACAGCACGGTGCTCGACTCACCCGACGAAGTTTTTTCAGCCGCGTTCATCTATCTCGGCATCGATCCGAACACGACCAGCAACGACGACTACAAGCGTGCTGCCGAGACCATCAAGAAAGCGAAGCCATGTTGGGCCGCTTTCAACTCTTCGTCCTACATCAAGGAGATGTCGACGGGCAACATCTGGCTCGCGCTTGGCTACTCGGTCGACTTCTTTCAGGCCAACCAGGACGCCGCCGCTGCGAAGCAGGACTTCAAGGTCGTTTCCGTGATTCCCAGCCAGGGAGCGGTGCTTTCGGTCGACAACATGGTGATCCACAAGTCGGCGCCGAATCCGGCACTTGCGCACGCCTTCATCAATTTCATGATGGACGGCCAGAACGCCGCCGAGCTATCGAACCTGATCGGATCCGGCAATGCAAACGCCGCGGCGATGCAGTACATCAAGCCGGAGGTCAAAGCGAACGTTTCCATATTCCCGGACCCCGAGACGATGAAGAAGCTGCGCCAGTTGCGGTTATTGCCCGCGGAACAACGGCGTGAGCGTGGCCGGCTCTGGACCGAAATCAAGGTGCGTTGACGTGGCCGTGTGCGAGAGGAGCTTATGATGGTGCTGGGCTCGGATTGTGGGTCCGCACCTTGAGGAGACAACGGATGGCTAAAAAGAACTTGGACAGCGGGGTGTATCGCGTAACCGAAATCATCGGCACAAGCACAGTGTCGTGGGAAGACGCAGCCAAGAACGCAGTCGAAATCGCGAGCAAGTCGCTGCGTGACCTGCGCATCGCCGAAGTCTCCAAGCTCGATCTGAAGATCGAGGACGGCAAGGTTGTGGCGTATCGCGTCCGACTCTCGCTGTCGTTCAAGTACGAGGCGTAGTCCTTCGGGGAGGACGATCATGACGTTATGCCCGATAGCCATCGCTGTGGGCTGCAAGAAATGCCCGGCGTTTTCGATGTGCCCGCTGAAAGGCGTGATCGGCGACTACAAGAAAGAGGACGCGGCGGATACGAAACCCGCCGCAACGTCCAAGGTTACGCAGAAGCCGTGATCCATCTTTCCTCTCTCTCGTTGCGGGAGAGGGGGAAGGCGAGAGGGGTCAGCCCTCTACGGGGATGCTGCGCACTGACAGCACGCCGTTGATCGCCGCGATTTCGTCGATCACCTTCTGCTCGACCGCGCTGTCGACGTCGACCAGCGTGTAGGCCATCTCGCCGCGCGACTTGTTGACCATGTTGTGGATGTTCAACCCCGCCTGCGCCATCGTGGTCGAAATCTGACCGAGCATGTTCGGCACGTTGGCGTTGGCTATCGCGACCCGGAACGCCGATTCGCGCGCCATTTCGACGCTCGGAAAATTGACCGCGTTGCTGATATCGCCGTGCTCGAGGTAGGCACGTACCTGGTCGACCACCATGATCGCGCAGTTCTCTTCGGCTTCCGCCGTCGACGCGCCAAGATGCGGCAGCGCCACCACCCGCGGCTCGGCCGACAACCGCGGCGACGGGAAATCGCATAGATAGGCGCGCAGCCGTCCCGCGCGCAGCGCCGCCAGCACGGCCGCTTCATCAACGATGGCATCACGCGCGAAGTTGAGCAGGACCGCGTCGCGCTTGAGCGCCTCCAGTCGTTTTGCATCGATCATGTGGCGCGTGACCGGCAGGAGCGGCACGTGCAGCGTGACGAAGTCGGACTGGCGCAGCACTTCCTCGACGTTGTTGGCCTTGCGCACGTTCGACGGCAGGCGCCAGGCGGCGTCAACGGTGATTTCCGGATCGAAGCCGAGCACCTTCATGCCCAGCTTCAGCGCTGTCTCGGCGACCAGGCCGCCCACGGCGCCGAGGCCGATGATGCCGAGCGTTCGCTGCGGCAGCTCGACTCCGGCGAACTGCTTCTTGCCCTCCTCGATCCGTGCTTCGAAATCCGCCGCATCCGGGGTCAGCCTGGCAACGAAGTGCAAGGCAGGGACGAGATTGCGCGCGCTCATCAAAAGCGCGGCGAACACCAGTTCCTTGACTGCATTGGCGTTGGCCCCGGGCGCGTTGAAGACCGGAACCCCGCGTTTCGACATTTCTGCCACGGGTATGTTGTTCGTGCCGGCGCCGGCGCGTCCGATCGCCTTGACCGTCGGCGCGATGTCCATCGCGTGCATGTCGTGCGAACGCACGAGGATCGCGTCGGGCCGTGCCACGTTCTTGGCCACGGCATAGCGCGGTCGAGGCAATCGATCGAGACCCTGGCTGGCGATCTGATTGAGAACGAGAATCTGATAGTTGCTCATCTGGGCCCCCGGGTCGATCAGCCGTTCTTCTTCTCGAATTCCTTCATGTAGTCCAGTAGCACCTGCACGCCTTCCAGCGGCATGGCGTTGTAGATCGAGGCGCGCATGCCGCCGACCGAACGGTGCCCTTTGAGTTGCAACAGGCCACGCGCTTCCGCGCCTTTGAGGAACGCGCCGTCGAGCGACTCGTCGCGCAACTTGAACGGCACGTTCATGCGCGACCGATCCTGCTTGAGTACCGGGTTGCGGTAAAAGTCGGTCGAATCCAGGTAGTCATAGAGCAGGCTTGCCTTGGCGACGTTGCGTGTCTCCATGGCGGCCAGGCCGCCCAGCTTGAGCAGCCACTCGAAGACCAGGCCGGCGATGTAGATCGAATACGTGGGCGGTGTGTTCAGCATCGAGTCGTTCTCCGCCTGCTCCTTCCAGTGGAAGGCCGACGGCGTGATCGGCAGCGCCCGCTCCAGCAGATCGCGCCGAACGATGACGAGGGTCACGCCCGCGGGCCCGGCGTTTTTCTGCGCGCCGGCGTAGATCACGCCGTAGCGCGTGACGTCGAGCGGGCGCGACAGGATGTGCGATGAGGCGTCGGCTACCAGCGGCACGCTGCCCGTGTCGGGCGTCCAGTTGTACTCGACGCCGCCAATGGTTTCGTTGGTGCAGATGTGCACATAGGCCGCATCGGCCGAAAGCTTCCACGTTGCGCGCGGAGGTACGTAGGTGAAGTTCTTGTCTTCCGCGGACGCGGCGACGTTCACCTGGCAGTATTTCTTCGCCTCCTTGATCGACTTCTTGGACCACTCGCCGGTGTTCACGTAGTCGGCGACCTTTTTCTCGCCGAGCAGGTTCATCGGGATCAACGCGTTTTCCGCGATCGCCCCACCTTGCAGAAACAGCACTGCGTAGTCGGCGGGGATCGCGAGCAACGTGCGTACGTCCGATTCCGCCTTGGCTGCGATCGACATGAACTCCTCGCCGCGATGGCTCATCTCCATTACCGACATGCCGCTGCCGTGCCAGTCGAGCATCTCCGCGGCGGCGCGCTCGAGCACTTCGCGCGGCAACACGGCGGGACCGGCACTGAAATTGAAGACCTTCATCGCGCTGCTTCCTCGTTAACGGTTTTTTCGGGACGGACACGGATTCTCGCATCGCGCCCACCTTGGACCCGATAGAGCCGGCACGATGCGGAACCGGCGCCGGCGCGCACAATCGAAGCGTTCTTTCCTTGCGAGGTGAGCCACGATGAGATTCGCGCACAACCTGCTGCTTGGTGTACTTGCGCTGGTGCTGCTTGCGTGCACACCTGCGCGCGGCGCGGAAATCGTGCTCGAACGCACCGCGGTCGATCGCCTGGTGCGACAGTCGCTCTTCACCGACCAGGGACGCTATTACCTGCAGCGTGGCGCGTGTTACGCGTATCTCGATGAACCGGCAGTGACGCTGACGGGCGGCCGCCTCGTGCTCAATGCGAATCTGACGTCGTTTCTCGGCGTGATGGTGGGCGTGCAATGCATCGGCGTGCCGCTCAATTCGAAGGTGACGCTCTCCGGCAAACCGGCGCAACAAGGCGGCACAGTGCGGCTTGCGGATCTGCGCATCGACAACATCACCGACCAGGCGACCCGCGCGCTGGTGCAATCGGTCGTGATGCAACGGTTTCCGCAGGCGGTCGAGATCGACGTCGCGTCGGCGGTGCGTTCGATGCTCAAGCAGCCCAATATTCCTTACACCAGCGACCTCGAGCGGCTCGATATCACGGCGGTTTCGGCCGAGGGTGACCGCCTCGGCGTCACGTTCGACTTCAAGCTCACTGCTAAATAAAGCAAGCGTCTGAGCGGGATGGATTCCTGTATCTCCGCTTAGGTGTCGGATGCCCTTACAACTCATCCGATCGGATTAGCTCTGTTCTAATCAAATCAGCACGTTGCGCTGCTGGAACGGGGCTTGCACCTCCCCTGCCCACGTTCACAAGACGCTGGGCAGCGCAATTCAAGGAGGGGTTTGCTGCATGTGCGGTTTCTGAGGCGCCATCGCAGCCTGCGCACTGGCCGAAGTTTTGGCCGTCCCGGTTCCAGTCAATCGATGTCTGTTTCCAGGACAGGTCTTTCCCATGAGCACGCTGTGCGCAACGGTCACCCCAGCGATTTTCCGAGTTACCGCTGTTGTTTTCGCCGCGATCCTTGCGGCGAGCTGCGGCGGCGGAGGCGCGCCTGAAACCCAGGTCGATCGACCGGTTCGCGCGCAAGCGCAAGTCACTCCGCCGGGTTTTCCCACCGGGCCGATTCCGGCAGACGCCTATCAGAAAGGAATGTGGTCGCAGGTCTACAACTGGCCTGTGATCGCGGTGCACGCGGTGTTGATGCCCGACGGCCGCGTACTGACCTATGGCACGGATGGGACCGGCAAACAAACGGGGTATTTCATCTACGACGTGTGGGATCCGAGCGCCGGTCCGAGCGCGGGCCACATGACACTGCCCAACGCCACCGCGACCGACATCTTCTGCAGCTCGCAGGTCGTGTTGCCTCAGAGTGGCGCCGGTGTGTTCATCGCCGGCGGCGACAACTGGACCGGTACCGGCACCACGAACACCGGCAACAACAACTCCAACGTTTTCTCCTACAACGCCAACACCCTCACGCGCGGCAACAACATGAATCGCGCGCGCTGGTATTCCTCGTCGATCGTGCTCATCAACGGCGAGGTCTACACACAGGGTGGTTCAGGCGGCACCGATCGGCCCGAGGTGCGCGGCACCGACGGCACGTTCAGGTTATTGAGCAGCGCCGATACCAGCTCGTTCGACTTCATGTATCCGCGCAACTTCGTCGGCCCGGACGGCCGGGTGTTCGGCTATGACAGCGCGGGTCGCATGTACTACGTCGACACGGCGGGTACCGGCGCAGTGACCCAGGCCGGCCAGTTTGCTTCCGCCTATCGCGGCAACGACGCCAGCGCGGCGATGTTCCGCCCGGGACGCATCCTGCAATTCGGCGGTTCCAGCAACGGTGCGGTCGTGATCGACATCACCGGCGGCGCGCCGGTCGTGACACCGACGCAATCGATGTCGTCACAACGCCGGCTGGTCACGGCGACCATGCTGCCCGACGGCAAGGTGCTCGCTACCGGCGGCAGCCAGGTCTGGAACGATCTCACAGGCGTAAATAACATCGCCGAGATCTGGAATCCGCAGACCGGGTTGTGGTCGCAAGGTTCATCCGGTGCGCTCGCGCGCCTTTATCACTCGACCGCGCTGCTGATGGCCGACGGCAGCGTGCTGGTGCTGGGCGGCGGCGCGCCCGGGCCGCTCAACAATCTGAACATCGAGATCTACTACCCGCCGTACCTGTTCACCGCGGCCGGCGCGCTCGCGCCACGACCGGTCATCGGCACGGCTCCCGACACGCTCGAGATCGGCAAGACCTTCACCATCGACTTCGCCGATGCGGGAACGATCAGCCGCGTTGCCTTGGTAAAAGCCGGTTCGGTGACGCACAGCTGGAACATGGAGCAGCGTTACGTCGATCTGACGTTCAACGTCAGCGGTTCGCGCCTGAACGTGCAGGCGCCCGCGCGTGCCGCGAACGCAACGCCTGGCAACTACCTGATGTTCATCCTCGATGAAAATGGCGTGCCGTCGGTGGCAAAGATGGTGCGTATCAACGTCGCTGCCGTTCCCAATCCGGCCATCGTGCCGACACTGGTCAACCCCGGCAACCGTACCGACCAGGCCGGCGCGAACGTCAACGTGCAGCTCAATGCGGCGGATCCCAACGGCGATACGCTGACTTTCGCCGCTACCGGCCTGCCACCCGGCATCACGATCGACAGCGCAACCGGCCGGATGACCGGTACTCCGACCACGCAAGGCAGCTTCAACGTGCTGGTGAGCGCAAGCGACGGCGTGAACGTCGCCAGTGCAAGTTTCGTCTGGACCATCGGCGCCGGCGCGCCATTGACGATCGATCCCCTGCCGCCGCCGGTGCCGCTGCAGTCCGGCACAACGGTGACCTTCACGGCGACGGCCAGCGGCTTCAACACCTTGTACAAGTGGAACTTCGGCGACGGGTCGGCCGAAACTGCGTGGTCATCATCGGGCAGCGCGTCGCACCAGTACACGCAGGCCGGTGTGTTCTACGTGACGGTGACCGCGATCGACGATCGTGGGGTCGAAACGCGCCAGACGTTCTTGCAGATGGTCTATCTGCCATCGACGGCCCAGCGGCCGACGGGATCTGCCAATCTCATCCACGAGCAGCCAACGAGCGGCAACGCGCGCGTGTGGGTGGTCAACCAGGACAACGACTCGGTCACGGTGTTCGATGCGGTGACGCGCGCCAGGCTGCGCGAGATCAGCGTCGGTGCGGCGCCGCGCTCGATCGCGCGCGCCGCCAACGGCATGTTGTGGGTCGCGAACAAGCTCGGCGCATCGATCAGCGTGATCGATCCGAGCTCGCTTGCCGTAAGCCGCACGATTGTTTTGCCGCGCGCGTCGCAACCGTTCGGTATCGCGATGGTGCCGGGTGTCAACACGGCATTCGTTGCGCTTGAAGCGACCGGACAGGTGTTGCGTTTCGATACTGGTTCATATGCGCAAACCGATGCGGCGAGTGTCGGCGCGAATCCGCGCCACCTCGCAGTCAGCGCCGACGGTGCGAGCGTCTATGTCTCGCTGTTCATCACGCCGCCCCTGCCGGGCGAAGCCACGGCGACGGTGGAAACCACGGTCAACAACGTTCCTGTCGGCGGCCAGGTGGTGCAACTGTCGACGAGTTCCATGGGCGTCGTGAGCACCATCGCGCTGGCGCACAGCGAGCGGCCGGACTTCGAGAACCAGGGTCGCGGCATTCCGAACTACCTCGGTGCGCTCGCGCTCTCGCCCGACGCAACCCAGGGTTTTGTGCCATCGAAGCAGGACAACGTCAAACGCGGCGCGTTGCGTGACGGCACGGGTCTGAATTTCCAGAGCACCGTACGTGCGGTCAGTTCGCGCATCGATCTCGGGGCCGGGACCGAGGATCTTGCGGCGCGGATCGATCACGACAACGCAAGCGTGGCTAGCGCGGCGGCCTTCGACAAGTTCGGCGTCTATCTTTTTGTCGCGCTGGAAACCAGCCGCGAAGTCGCGGTGATCGACGCGCACGCGCACGCGCAGGTATTGCGCTTCGATGTGGGTCGCGCACCACAAGGGCTCGCGGTCTCCGCCGACGGCAAAACGCTTTATGTGAACAACTTCATGGACCGCACCGTCGGCGTGTACGACCTCAAGCCGCTGGTGGACCGCGGTGAAGCAAACGTGCCGCTGCTGGCCACGTTGTCGGCGGTGGCGACCGAGCGGCTGACGGCGCAGGTGTTGCTCGGCAAGCAGCTTTTCTACGACGCACGCGACACGCGTCTGGCGCGCGACCGCTACATGAGCTGCGCCACCTGCCACAACGACGGCGGTCACGACGGACGGGTGTGGGATCTGACCGGCTTCGGCGAAGGTCTGCGCAACACGATCAATCTGCGCGGGCGCGCGTCGATGGGACAGGGCTTCCTGCACTGGAGCGCCAACTTCGACGAGTTGCAGGACTTCGAAGGCCAGATCCGCCAGCTTGCAGGCGGCACGGGCCTGATGACCGACGCCGCATTCACCACCGGCACGCGGAGCCAGCCGCTTGGCACGACCAAGGCCGGCGTCAGCACCGATCTCGATGCATTGGCGGCGTACG
>DASQAE010000342.1:0-5667 GCA_035635915.1 Burkholderiaceae bacterium
ATGAAACTCGCAACCCTCGTCAGCAGCATCCTTGCAACCTCGTTCATCGCTCTCGGCGGCGCGGCGGTTCCGCAAGTTGCGGCAGCCAGCCCCAACGACGGCGTGCGCTGCCCGGCCGGCTATGAAGGCCGGTTCGCCAACGGCGCATTGACCTGCACCAAGCTTGTCGTCGACGACATCTCGAACACCGCCGGCAAGGAGTGCACGCTCGACCAGCCGTTCGTCAACTTCCAGCGCATGGCGCTGGGCCAGCGTGACATCTGCCTGAGCCCGGATGTCACGATCGCCTCCAACGGCAGCCTCGCCGATCTGGAAAATGGCCGCGTAGTCGTACGCATTCCCGTCGGCCGCACGCTGCCGCCGCGGCTGGCTGGCCGTCCGGTGAAGACGATCGGCGGATTCCAGATCGTCGAGATCAATCCCAACGCCGATTTCATCTTCTACGACCAGAGCAAGACGATGCAAAAGGACGTCTCGATTGCCGGCGCGAAAGCAATCATCCGCGAGCGCACGTCCACCCACCTGGCGGGATCCGAACTCGAACTGGGCGGCACGTCGGTGCGCACGACCCCGGACGCGAACGGCTCGCTCGACAAGATCGAAGCGACCGTCACCGTGTTCGCGTTCGCGCAGCATTAATCCGGTACTTGTCTTTCGCTGCAAGAGCGATCGCGCCGCACGGCGCGATCGCAAACCACAGAGCCGACTTTTTCGACGACGATCGACCGCGGAGTCCACTGCCATGAAAACCGCCGAATTCCTGCTACGGCTCGCCCGCACCGGCCTGATGCTTGCGCCACTGCTGGGCACGCTGGGCGGTTGCGCCAGCCGCGCCTACAAAAACACCGATGCTGACCTGAAGGAGTTGCGCCAGGGACCGGGCAGTGTGCCTCAGCGCAACGTCACGGACTTCAGCAACGCACTGCGCTGCATGGACGACACACTCGTCGCCTTCGGTACGCGCGATATCGTGATCTTGGTCGAGGAACTGCAGGACCAGACGCGCCGGCTCGGGGCCGGCACGCGCGACATGATGGTCTCGGCGTTTTCCGACATGACGCGGCGTAGCCGCGCGATTCGCCTGGTCACGTTCGGTCAGGACAACCAGAACGTGGTTTTCCTGTTGCAGCAGCTCGAAAAACGCACGCCGTTCGGCGTGCTGCCGCAGTTCGATATCCGCGGTTCGGTCACGCAATTCGACGAGGACGTTCTGAAGCGCGATATCGCGGGGGGCGCGAATTTCGGCGTCTTCAACACCCAGGTCTCGCGCGGCACGCAATTCAACGTGCTGGGTTTCGACGCCAGCGTGATCAGCGTCCCGGATCTCACGCTGGTTCCGGGGGTTACCTCGAAGAACACGGTGATCGTGGCGCGCGACGAACGCGCGACCGACAACAACGCATCGATCCGCAAGGTCGGGCTCAACTTCAACATGCGCGTGACGCAGGGCGCCGGAACGGCCCAGGCGCTGCGCAACATGGTCGAGCTTGCGTCGGTCGAACTGGTGGGCAAGCTCACGCGTGTGCCCTATTGGAACTGCCTCGGCGTCACGAAGGACAACCCGGAGGTGCGGCGCGAAGTCGAGGACTGGTTCTACGCCATGCGCGACGAGGCGGAGCGCAACAAGTTCTTCCAGGAGCAACTGCGCAATCGCAAGTTCTTCGATGGCCCGATCGACGGCAAGACCAGTCCGGCGCTCGACCAGGCGCTGCGCGCGTACAAGCGCGGCCTGAAGCTTGCGGACAACGCGGCGCTGGACTTCAAGTTCTTCGGCGAATTTCTCATGCAACCTGTGCCCGCCGCGCCGCCGGCGCCGTTTACCGTCGCCGCCAAAGAGGGCGAAGCGCCCCCGGCCCCGTTCGTGTTCAAGTCGAATGGCGCGCCGGTGCCGACGCCCGATGTCGCGACAGCAATGGGCATCGCGCTGTCGCCGCTGAAACAGAACTATCGCGTCAACGAAGAAGTCGAGTTCGGCGTGCAACTGACCCGTGCGGGGTACCTGTACTGCTACGTTGCGCCTGCCTCGGGCGGCGCGATTCAGCGGGTGTTCCCGAACCGCAACGTGCGTGATCCGCGGGTCGAAGCCAACGACCTGCTGGTGTTGCCCGGAAAACGCGGGTTCAAGGTCACATCGCCCCGCTCCGGGACGCTGCAACTCGCTTGCCTGGCAGCCCCGCGTGAGGTTTACAACGACCTGCCGCCGCCGCTGCGGTGGGGCGACTTCGAGGATATCGGCCTGAATTCGTTCGAAGCGATCCGGCAGGGTTTCGAAAAGGTCGGCAAGAGCAAGGTAGCGATGGACGTCGTGTCGATTCGCTTTGAGTAAAAGAAGGACTCAGCCGCGTCAGCGGCCTAGGTCTCCAATTTGTTCAACCAATCTTTGACGTAACACCGGGAGCAAGGCGTGCCGCGCGGCCAACACGGCGGGAGGAGTCTCCCGTTGCCGTGTTCCCCAGATCGGTTGCGGATAGAACGCATCGTCGGCAAAACGCGGAATCACATGCCAGTGCACGTGCGGCACCGCGTTGCCCAGGCTCGCGAGGTTCATCTTCACCGGGCCGAGCACCTCGCGCTGCACTTCCTCGACCGCAAGCACGGCGCGCAAGAGTTGCACCCGCGCGACGGGCTCGAGATCGGTCATTTCCTTAGCATGTGCATTCACGATTACGCGCGTGAATCCCGGTAGCTCGGGGTCATCGACGAGCACCACGCGAAAGAGGTCATTGCGCAGGACGATCAGGCCGCCGTCTTCGGCGCACAACGGACAAGCTTGCATCGGCAGTCGGAATGAAGGATTCTCGCGCGTCGCGTTGGCCCTTATTTTGCACGCTCGATCAAAACCACGTGGAGGTCGAAATCGTCCGCCTGTCGATTCTCGTTCTGAGTTCCATTCTTGTGGGTGCATGCGCCAGCGAGCCTGTCGCGCAGGTTGAAGCCGGTAGCGGCGAAAAGTCGGTCGTCACGCAATCGAAGGTTTGCAACCAGGCACCACAAACCGGATCGCATCTGAGCCGCTGCGGCCCTTCGACCGTGGAGTCAATATCGCGCGACGATCTGGAGATGATCAAGAGCCGGACCAACTCGATGCCTATGGAGCCGGGGACGACCCGAGGTCGCTAACAAGGGTCTTCGCCCTGCAAGATCAGACCGAAGTCTCCGGGCAACAGCCAAGCTTGCATCGGCAGTTGAAATAGCGGATTCTCAGACGTAGTGCGCGGATCGCGCACTTTCAGGACCCGCGGGGAGGCCCAAAATTTTCCGTTCATCCATGCTCCTGCTGAGCGCGTTGGTGCTGTCCGCCTGTGCCAACGAGCCGACGACGCCCGCCACCACCGAAGCTAACGCCGCCGAAGCGCCAAAGGCCAAAGCCAAGATCTGCGACGAGGAGCCTGTGACGGGCTCGCGGATCAAGCGGTGTGATCGTGATCCTTCCAACGTGGAGATCATGACGCGCGAGCAACTCGAGCGCATGACCACGCGCTCCGGATTGATTCCGGAAGATGGGTTGCCGCGCAGGGGCGGCCGCTGATCAGAGCAGCACGCGTTCGATGCCGCCGTGGTTGGCGCGGCTGACGTAATCCGGCAGCCAGTTTTCACCCAGCACCCGGCGCGCAATTTCGACCACGATGTAGTCCGCGTCGGTGTTGGCGTCGTCGTTGTAACGCTTCAGTCCCTGCAGGCATGACGGGCAGGCGGTGAGCACCTTCACCGCACCCGAGAACGGTGCGCTGGCCGCGGCGGCCTGGCCTGCGCCGACCCCTCCCTTAGCTCCAGGTTCGGCGCGCAACCGCGCGGTCGCCTTGCGGAGCTCTTCCTCCTTGCGGAACCGCACCTGGGTCGCGATGTCCGGGCGCGTGACAGCGAACGTGCCACTTTCGCCGCAGCAGCGATCGTTTTTCTCGATGCGCACGCCGTCCGCGGTCTGCAGCAATGCGTTCACTGTTTTGAGCGGGTCCTGCTGCTTCATCGGCGAATGACACGGGTCGTGATACATGTAGCGCACGCCGGTGATGCCGGAGAGCGCAACGCCGCGCTCGAGCAGATACTCGTGGATGTCGATGATGCGGCAGCCGGGGAAAATGTCCTCGAATTTGTAGTCGAGCAGCTGGTCGTAACAGGTGCCGCAGCTCACCACCACCGTCTTGATATCGAGATAGTTGAGCGTGTTCGCAAGACGATGGAACAACACGCGGTTGTCCGTGGTGATCTTGTCGGCGCGATCCGACTGGCCGGCGCCGCGTTGCGGGTAACCGCAACAGAGATAACCCGGCGGTAGCACCGCCTGCACGCCGACATGCCACAGCATTGCCTGCGTTGCCAGTCCCACCTGCGAGAACAGGCGTTCGCTGCCGCAGCCGGGAAAATAGAACACCGCGTCGGCATCCGCCGACGTTTTTTGCGGATCGCGAATGATCGGCACGTAACGCGCGTCCTCGATGTCGAGCAACGCGCGCGCTGTGCGCTTCGGCAGGTTGCCGGGCAGTTTTTTGTTGACGATATGAATCACCTGCGCGGTGATGCGCGGCTTGCCCGTGGTCGCTGGCGGGTGGCGCGTCTGCGCCCGACCGAGCGCACGTAACGTGCGCGCAGCGAGGCGCTGCATGCGATAACCCCAGCCGATCATCAGGCGGCGGGTGAGGCGGATCGTCTCCGGGTTGGTCGCGTTGAGGAAAAAAATCGCCGCCGCTGCACCGGGGTTGAAACGTTTCTTGCCCATGCGGCGCAGAAGGTCACGCATCGCCATGCTGACGTCGCCGAAATCGATGTCGACCGGACACGGCGTGACGCACTTGTGGCAGATGGTGCAGTGATCCGCGACATCTGCGAATTCGTCCCAGTGTCGGATCGAAACGCCGCGCCGCGTCTGCTCTTCGTAAAGAAACGCTTCGATCAGGAGCGACGTCGCGAGGATCTTGTTGCGCGGCGAATAAAGCAGGTTGCTGCGCGGTACGTGGGTCGTGCAAACCGGCTTGCACTTGCCGCAGCGCAGGCAGTCCTTGATCGCGTCGGAAATCGAGTTGATGTCCGACTGATGCATGATCAGCGACTCGTGCCCCATCAGGCCGAAGCTCGGCGTGTAGGCGTTGGCGAGATTTGCGCCGGCCAGCAGCTTGCCCTTGTTGAAGCGGCCGACCGGATCGACGCGCTCTTTGTATTCGCGGAATGCGTGTGTCTCTTCCGGCGTGAGGAACTCGAGCTTGGTGATGCCGATGCCGTGTTCGCCCGAGATGACGCCACCGAGCGCACGCGCGATCCCCATGATGCGTGCCACCGCCTTGTGCGCGGTGTTCAGCATCTCGTAGTCGTCCGAGTTCACCGGTACGTTCGTGTGCACGTTGCCGTCGCCCGCATGCATGTGCAACGCGACGAAAACGCGGCTGTGCAGCACGCGGCGATGAACCGCGTTGCATTCGGCAAGCACGGGCGCGAACGCGGTGCCGGAGAAGATGCGTTCGAGCGGCGCGCGCACTTCGGTCTTCCACGACACCCGAAGCGTGCGATCTTGCAGCCGATCGATCACGCGCCCGTCGCCTCCTCCTTCAACGACGAGGCCTGGAACGGGATCGGGTTGATGGGACGCGCCCCCCGTCCCCACCCCTTCCCCTCCCCTTGAAGGGGAGGGCTGGTCGAAGTTCTCCAATAACCACAGCCAGCGGCGCCGCGTTT
>DASQAE010000343.1:0-4178 GCA_035635915.1 Burkholderiaceae bacterium
AAGATCCTGCGTGCACACGGCACGGCGCGCCACCTTGTCTTCGTACGCAGGGCCGATGCCGCGCCCGGTGGTGCCGATGCGGGCGTCGCCACGGTGCACTTCGCGCGCCTGGTCGAGCGCGACGTGGTAATCGAGGATCAACGGGCAATTGCCGCTGATCGTAAGCCGGCTCGTGGTGTCGACGCCCGCAGCCGCGAGTTCGTCGATTTCGGCGAGCAGCGCCGGAGGCGAAAGCACGACCCCATTGCCGATGTAGCAGGCCACGTTCGGGCGCAGGATGCCTGATGGAATCAGGCGCAGGATCGTCTTCTTGCCGTTGATGACCAGCGTGTGCCCGGCGTTGTGACCGCCCTGGAAACGCACCACGCCGTCGGCGTTGTCGGTCAGCCAGTCGACGATCTTGCCCTTGCCTTCGTCGCCCCATTGGGTTCCCACGACCACGACGTTGTGTGCCATTTCCTTCTGCGCCTCGCTGGTTACGACGATTCGATCGGCACGACCGACCAGCGCCCGCCGACAAGACGCAGCTCACGCTCCACGCCGTCCACCCGCGGCCCCTCTTCGTCTGCATCGAGCGCACGCACCACCACCTCGCCACGTGCACGCAACTGCTCGATCGCTGCCTGCAACGCAGGATCGTCCGTGGCGGGAGCACGAATTGCGGTGAAGCGCCCGCCGCCATTCAGGCGCGCAAGATCGCGCAGGTCGATCGTAAAGCCGGTCGCCGGACGCGCGCGACCAAAGGCGCGGCCGATATCGTCGTAGCGCCCGCCGCGCAGCAGCGCACCGGACGCGCGCTCGTCGTAGGCGGCGAAGTTCACGCCGGTGTAGTAGCGATAACCGTGTAGATCCGAAAGATCCACGCTCACTTCGTCGGCCGTGGAGCGTTCGATCAACCAGGCCAGATCATCCAGGGCACGCACCACGCCGGGCATGCGCGGCAGGCGCTTGCGCGCATCATCGACGACGCCTGCGCCGCCATGCAGTTCCGTCAACGCCAGCAACGCATCGGTGGTCGCGGCCGGGAGCGCACCTGCGACGGCACGCAGCGATGGCACGTCCTTGCTGGCGAGCGCCTCGAGGATGTCGTCCGACACCGCGGCGGCGTCCGGCTCCGCAAGGATCGAGCGCACGATGCCGGTGTGCGCCAGATCGACGAATACTCTCGCGACGTCTGCGCGGCGCAAGGACTGCACTGCCAGGGCTTGGACTTCCGCGTCGGCAGTAAGCCCGGCATGACCGTACAGTTCAGCGCCAACCTGCATCGGTTCGCGCGTGGCAAGCGGATGTGCCGGCCGGGTGTGCAGCACGCTCGCGGCGTAACAAAGGCGTACGACGCCGGTGCGATTGAGGATGTGCGCGTCGATGCGTGCCACCTGCGGCGTGATATCGGCGCGCAGGCCGAGCTGCCGGCCCGAAAGCTGATCGACCAGCTTGAACGTGCGCAGGTCGAGGTCGTGCCCGGTGCCCGTCAGCAGCGAATCCAGGTATTCGATCAATGGCGGCAGGACCAGCTCGTAGCCGAAGCTGCGATACAGATCGAGCAACGCGCGCCGCAATTCCTCCACTCTGCGCGCTTCGGCGGGCAGGACGTCCGAGATGCCTTCCGGAAGAAGCCAGCGCGCCATGGCGGCCTGTCGGGTCGCTACCGGTCCGGGGAAGAGGTGCTCACGCCAGGAGCAGGTACAGCACCACGCCGCAAGCGATCGAGATCAGACCAAAAAAACGGATCTGCCCATCGCTCAGATCTGAGATGCGCCGGAAGATCTCACGCCAACGCGCCGGCGCAATGAACGGCAGCAGGCCTTCGAATACCAGCATCAGGGCCAACGCGAGGCCGAAGGTGGCCATCAGCGCGCCGGGCGCGGGGCGCTACCGGGCGTCTTCATGTACTTGAAGAATTCCGACGACGGGTCGATAACCAGCACGTCGGACCGCGTACGGAAGCTGGAACGGTAGGCTTCGAGGCTGCGGTAGAAGTTGAAGAACTCCAGGTTCTGGCCGAAGGCCGCCGCGTAGATAGCGGCCGATTTCGCGTCGCCCTCCCCCTTCAATTTCTGCGCGTCGCGATACGCCTCGGCGAGCAGCACCTCGCGTTGCCGATCCGCATCGGCGCGAATCTTCTCGCCTTCGGCGGAACCGATCGACCTCTGTTCGTTCGCCACGCGGTTGCGCTCGGCCTGCATGCGGCGGAACACCGACTCGCTGATCTCGGGCACGAAGTCGATGCGCTTGAGCCGCACGTCGACGATCTCTACGCCGACGTCCTTGACGCGTTCCTGCACTGCCACCCGGATCTCTTCCATCGCCCGGTCTCGCTCGCGCGACGTGACGTCGTTCACGGTGCGTTTGTTGACGGCCTGGTTCAGCGAGTCGCGTACCAGCGAATTGATGCGATCCTGTGCCGCGCGTTCGCTGCCGAGGAAGCTGACCCAGTAGCGGCGCGGATCGGAGATGCGCCACTTGACGAACGAGTCGATCAACAGGTTGCGCTTTTCCGATGTCTGCACCCGATCAGGCTGCGGCGTATCGATGGTCAGAATGCGCTTGTCGAGGTAAACAACGTTCTGAAACGGTGGCGGCAGCTTGAATTGCAAGCCCGGTTCGGAGATGACTTCCTTGAGCTGGCCGAATGCGAACACCAGGCCGAACTGGCGCTGATCAACGATGAATGCGCAGGCACGAAACAGCACTGCCACTACGACGATGCCGATCAGGGTTCCGAAGACACGATTCATGGTCTGTCAGCGCCCTTCACGCTCGCGGCTGCGCGACGCCTCACGGGCGCGGGTTTCGCTCGACGACGACTCCGGCAGCGTCGTGGGCGGCGTCATCGGCGCGGTGCGCTGCGCCGCTGCGTTCGAGTCTGCAATCGCCTGCTGCATCAGCTTGTCGAACGGCAGGAACAGCACGTTGTTGCTGGACTTGGTATCGACCAGGACTTTGGTCGTGTTCGTGAGGACCTGCTGCATCGTTTCAAGATAGAGCCGATCGCGCGTCACTGCGGGTGCCTTGTTGTACTCGACCAGCACCTGGCGGAAGCGCGAAGCGTCACCCTGGGCCGTTTCGATGACCCGGGTGCGATAGCCCTCCGCTTCCTGGATCAGACGCGCCGCCAGGCCACGCGCCTTCGGCACGACGTCGTTGGCGTAGGCCTGCCCCTCGTTGATCTGCCGCTCGCGGTCCTGCGTCGCCTTGACCGCATCGTCGAAGGCGGCCTGCACCTGTTCAGGCGGTTGGGCGTTCTGGATTGCGACTGCGGAAATGAGGATGCCAGTGCCGTAGCGGTCCAGCATTTCCTGCATCCGAGTGCGCACGTTGTCGGCGATCTCCTGACGCGATTCGTACAGCACCGAGTCCATCGTCTTGCGGCCGACCACCTCGCGCATCGCCGACTCGGCAACCTGCAGCACGACGTCGCTCGGCTCGCGATCGCGCGCAAACCGGCTGTTGAAGAGAAAGTCGCGTGCGCCGGTCGGTCCTTCCTTGATCCGGTACTGGACCGTGAAGTGCAGGTCGACGATATTTTCGTCGTCCGTGAGCATCAACGCTTCCTTCAATCGATCAGTCCGGCCGCGCAGCCCGACTTCCAGTGTTCTTAGCGAAAGAACGTCGACCACCTCGTGCGCCTGGATCGGCCAAGGCATGCGCCAGCGAAAGCCTGACGTGGTGGCCTCGCTGTACCGGCCGAACGTCGTAACGACTCCCACCTGGCCTTCCTGGACGATGTAAAAGCCGCTGCCGAACCAGATCACCAGCGCAGCGGCGAGGACCGCGAGCACACCGAGACCGGCGCCGCGCGCATCGGGTCGAAACCCGCCGCCACGATTGCCACCACCGCCGCCACGTTTGCCGAACAGGCCATTTAAGCGCCGGTTGAAGTCGCGCCAAAGCTCGTCGAGGTCCGGTGGTCCCTCTTTGCCCGGGCGTGGTTGCTGGCCGCCGCCGCGAGGATCGTCCTTGCCATCGCCGGAGCCGCTTCCACGGCCCCATTGGGGATCATTGAGCGACATGACGTGGTCTTGAGGGGAAATCAGCAAGGCGACAGGGCAAACAGGGAGAGGATAAGCGGCGCTGCACTGCCGGCCGCGCCTATGCCGCAGCGCCAACCCGAGCGATCGATTCTGCGGAAGGTGCGCCCAGATCTCGCATCGGCAACAGTCGTTGGGCCAGCGCGT
>DASQAE010000344.1:0-5088 GCA_035635915.1 Burkholderiaceae bacterium
GTGGTCGAACTCAAGTTCGAACAGGTCGGCGTGACGATCCCGCACAACCGCCCGCGTTGGCGCGCCCGCTACGCCGAACTCGAATTCGGTTCCGGCGCGCGGCGTATGGCTCGTGCGCACGAGCGCCAGCGCTCTGCGTTCGCCGAGCACGCGTTCGACCAGCAGTTCGACCTTGCCGCCGCTGGGCTTGCGCCCGAGCAGGCGCGCCTTGATCACCTTGGTGTCGTTAAAGACGAGCACTTCGCCCGGTTCGACCAGGTGCGCGAGGGCGCGCAGCGGCAAATCCACCAGCGCGTTGCGCTGAACGTGCAGGAGCCTGCTGGCCGTGCGCTCAGCCAACGGCTGCTGCGCGATCAGCTCGCGCGGCAACTCGAAATCGAAATCGGAAAGCTTCAGGTCCTGGTTTTGCATTGGCTTTACCGGCCAACGTAACGAGCCTTGACGGCTCGACTGCTATCTGATGTCGCGATCGCGCCTGGATTATCGCCGTGCGAAACGCACAACGTTCGCAGCGATAGCGGCCAAGCCTGCGATCAGAGCGGTCGAGCCGCCGATGATGCCGCTTCTCGTGACACCGTCCCAGTCCATCGTCAATCCAGTCACTGCAATCGCGGCGAAGATGGCCGCGATGATGAGCCAGGCCCTGACCGCCTCCTGGCCGAGATAGTCCTTCACTTCCATTTCCCCCTCGCGTACTGCTTCGCGATTCCTTGCAGCCTGAACCGGCTTCTCTGGGACGCGTCGAAGCGCCACGACTATAGCGGCTAGCGGCCGAGCAGATGCAGCTTGATGGCGGAATCAGGCGAAAAATTTTTCGCCGAACGTTTTGGTGCCGGGAGAGAGAATCGAACTCTCACGGTATTGCTACCGCGGGATTTTGAGTCCCGTGCGTCTACCAGTTCCGCCATCCCGGCTCGGGCGGCGGATTATGGACTATCCAAACCGGGCGCCAAAACTGCGTTACGCGACCGCGACCTTCACGTTGATAGGGGTCGCATCAGTGCGCGCCAAGGGTGAACGCCGCGTGCTTTGCAACCGATAATTTTCCTTCAGCTGTCCCTGCGGTTCGTCGTAGAGTGAAACCCCGGTTTTTGTCAGCGAAATTCCTTCGCATCAGCCTGCCATTCGCGGTGATTCTTCTCGTGATGCTGGTGCTTTCGATCGTCTGCATGGAGATTCTTTCTGCCGCGCGTGCTTATGTCGGCGGCGAAGGACTCTGGTCGAAGGCGCAGAAGGACGCCGTTACGCACCTGACCCGCTATGCGCGCACGCAAGACGCCGACGATTACCGGCGTTTTCGCGATGCGCTCGCCGTTCCGCTGGGTGATCGCACCGCGCGCATCGCCATGCAGGAGGAGCAATTCGACCGGCGCGCTGCCATCGAGGGGTTGATCCGCGGCGGCAATCATCCCGACGACGTCAGTCGGATGATCTGGCTCTTTCGCACGTTCGGCGAACTGGAGCTCATGAGCCGCGTGATCGCGGTGTGGAGGACCGGCGACGAGAAGATCCTGCAATTGGATGACGTCGGGCGCCGCCTCGATGCGCGCATTCGTTCCGGCGTGGCGCCGGCGTTCCTGCTGCCGCTGCTCGACGACCTCGACCGCCTCAACCGTGAGCTGCGCCCGCTCGAGGATGAATTTTCAGCGCGTCTGGGCGCGATTTCGCGCCAGGTCACGCTGGTGCTGCTGCTGTTGCTCACTGCCATGACAGCGACGCTGCTCGGTGCTGCCATGTTCGTCTCGCACAGCATGCTGCGGCGGACCGAAACCGCCGAGGCTGCGCTGCGCGAGAGCGAGGCAAGCATGCAGGCGGAGCAGGAGCGCGCGCAGGTGACCCTGGGTTCGATTCATGACGGCGTGATATCGACCGATGCGCGCGGCTGCGTGAAGTACGTGAATCCGGCCGCCGCAAAAATCACAGGGTGGACCTTGGAGACGGCCTTGGGAGCGCCGCTGCACAAGGTGTTTCGCATCGTCGATGAGAACGACGACGAGCCCGTCGCGAGTGCCGTGGCGCGCCTGCTGAGTGATCCAAGGGCAAGCGAGCCGATCCGTGATGCGGTGCTGGTCCGCAGCGATGACTCTCGCGTCGCCACTAACGCGTCGCTTGCGCCGATGTGCGACCCGCTAGGCGCGGTCATCGGTGTGGTGGCGGCGTTCCGCGACGTGAGCCAGGAACGCGAACTTTCCATGCGCCTGCTGCACCAGGCGACGCACGACGCGCTGACCGGCCTCGTCAATCGGCGCGAATTCGAACATCGCGTGCGGGCTGCGCTGGAGGAAGCGGCGGCGAAACAACGGCAGTTCTCGGTCCTGTACGTCGATCTCGACCAGTTCAAGGTCGTCAACGACACCAGCGGTCATCCCGCCGGCGATCAATTGATCTGCCAGATTTCGGAGCTGATGAGCGGCGCGCTGCGCGGAAGCGATACGCTGGCTCGCCTCGGCGGTGATGAATTCGGCGTGCTGCTGGTGGATTGCCCGCTGGCGCCCGCGCTCGCGATCGCCGAGAAGCTGCGCAAACGCATCGGCGAAGTGCGCTTTGCGTGGCGCGACCGCAGCTACCTCATCGGCGCCAGCATCGGCGCGGTGACGCTCGACGCGAACTTCCGCAGCGAGGCCGAGGTGCTGAGCGCAGCCGATGCCGCGTGTTATCTCGCCAAGGACGGCGGCCGCAACCGCGTCAAGGTGTACCAGCCGGACGATCAGCAGTTGCGCGCCCGCACCGGCGAGATGGAATGGGTGACGCGGGTCGCGAGCGCGCTCGACGAAAACCGGCTGGTCCTGTTCGCGCAGGAGATCCGGCCGCTGCGGCCGGACCTGGGCGACCCGCGCTTCGAGGTGCTGCTGCGCCTCGTGGGCGAAGTGGGCGACCTGACTTCGCCGATGGCGTTCATTCCGGCGGCCGAACGCTACGGATTGATGGTCAAGCTTGATCTCTGGGTCATCGAGCGAGCGGTGGCCGAACTCGGCGCGCGCCAGCGCGCCGGGTTGAAGCTGCCGCAGCTGGTGGTGAATCTATGCGGCGCCTCGATCGTCGATCCCGCGCTGGTCGGTTTCGTGCGCGATCAATTGTCGGCGGCCAACGTGCCGGCGGACCGGCTCGGTTTCGAACTCACCGAGGCCGCGGCCATCACCAATCTTGGCGCGGCGGCGCGTGTGCTGCGCGAACTGCGCAACCTCGGTTGTTTGCTTGGGCTGGACGATTTCGGCCGCGGCATGTCGTCGTTCGGTTACCTGCGCAGCCTGCCAGTCGACTTCGTGAAGATCGACGGCCATTTCGTGCGCGAGATGCATCTCGATCCGGTCGATCGTGCGATGGTGTCGGCAATCCACACCGTCGGGCACGTGATGGGACTCACGACGGTCGCCGAGTGGGTCGAGCACGAAGCGGCGCAGGACCTGCTGGCCGCGATCGGCGTGGACTTCGTGCAGGGTTACGCGGTGGCGAGCCCGATGCGGCTCACCACCGCCTTGCAGCGGATGGATCAGGAGCGCGCCGCGCCGCGGGTTGAAGGCAAACCGGTGGTGCGGCTGGTGCGGCGAATGGGGGATTGAGACGGAGGCGCTGTACTCAGATCTCCAGGTTGTCGATCAACCGCGTTATCCCAAGTTTTGCTGCAGCCAGGACGACCAGCGGCTCAACCCCAACTTCCGCCGCCTCGGGCGTCTTCAGATCGCGGCGCCGGCGCACCGACACGTAATCGACCTTCCATCCCTGCACGGACAACTCGCGCTTGGCTTCGTCCTCAGTGCCGACCACGTCCATGTCGCCGCCCAGGATCCGATCGCGCACCGCGTTGAGCACCCGATAAAGCCGCGGTGCCTCCGTGCGTTCGGCCGGAGTCAGGTACTGGTTGCGCGATGACAGCGCCAGGCCATCCGGATTGCGCACCGTCTCGTGCGGAAGGATTTCCGTCGGCAGCGCGAACTGGCGGCACATGTTGCGCACGATCATCAGCTGCTGATAGTCCTTCTTGCCGAATACGGCCACGCGTGGCTGGACGCACGAAAAAAGCTTGAGCACCACCGTCGTCACGCCGGTGAAGAAGCCGGGGCGGAATTCGCCCTCGAGAATGTCCCCAAGGTCCGGCGGCGGGCTGACGCGATAGTTCTGCGGCACCGGGTACATCTCGCGTTCGTTGGGAGCGAACAGGGCGTACACCTTGTTCTGCGCCTGCAGTTTGTCGATGTCCGACTGCAGCGTGCGCGGATAACGATCGAAATCCTCGTTCGGTCCGAACTGCAACCGGTTGACGAAGATCGAAGCGACGACCGGATCGCCGTGCTGGTGCGCCATTTTCATCAGTGACAGATGGGCATCGTGCAGATTGCCCATGGTCGGCACGAACGCGATGCGATTCTGCCCATGCAGCTGGTCGCGCAAATCCTCGATGGTGTGGACGACCTTCATCGCGAGCCCGGAGAAAACGGCCGGCGGATTGTACGGGCAACTTTTTGCGCGACCGCTCGCGCACACCACGATGCGGTGAGTGTCCCGCCCGCCTCAGTAGCTCTCTTCAGGCGCAGGGAAGCTGCGATCCTTGACCGCCTTGACGTAGGCCTCGAGCGCAGCGCGCACACCGCCCGATTCGCCGGCGAGGAAGTTGCGCACGAAACGCGGCTTTTTGCCTGGGTAGACATCGAGCATGTCGTGCAAGACCAGTACCTGACCCGAGCACTCGTTACCCGCCCCAATGCCGATCGTCGGGATCGTCAATGCCTGCGTGATCCGCACCGCGAGTCGCGCCGGGATCAGTTCGAGCACCAGCATCGTCGCGCCTGCTTCTTGCAGCGCCTTGGCGTCCGCGATCAGCCGTGCGGCGTCGCTGTCGCTTTTGCCCTGGATCCTATAACCGCCCAACGCGTGCACCGACTGCGGCGTAAGTCCAAGGTGCGCGCACACCGGAATGCCGCGCTCGACCAGGAACGCCACCGTCGGCGCCAGCCAGGCGCCGCCTTCGAGCTTGACCATGTGCGCGCCCGCCTGCATCAGCTTGACCGCGCTGTCCCAAGCCGCGGTCGGTCCTGCCTGGTAGGACCCGAACGGCATGTCCGCGATCAACCACGTTGTGCGTACGCCCCG
>DASQAE010000345.1:0-3738 GCA_035635915.1 Burkholderiaceae bacterium
GCAATCGCGACGCTCATCTGCCGACAGTCGATCTGGTTGCCTCGGCCGGGCGGTCACGCGCCAGCGGCAGCAGCACATCGTCGGTGCCGTTTACCGCCACGTCGGGCTCGATCGGCGTGCAACTGAACGTGCCGATCTACACTGGCGGACTGATCCAGTCGCGCGTGCGCGAAGCGCTATCCAACGAGGAGCGCGCCAGGTTCGACCTGGAATCAGCACGCCGCACTGCCAGCCTGGGTGCGCGCCAGGCGTATGTCGGTGTCGACTACGGCCTGGCGCAGGTACGCTCGCTCGAGTCGGCCGAGGTCTCCGCGAAGAGCCAGCTCGATGCAACGCGCCTGGGCTATCAGGTCGGCGTGCGGATCAACCTCGAGGTGCTGAACGCGACCACGCAACTTTTCACCACGCAACGCGACCTGAAGAAGTCGCGCTACGACTTTCTCGTGAGCGGCCTGCGCCTGAAGTCGGCGGTCGGCTCGCTCGACGACAAGGACGTCGATTCGATCAACGCGCTGTTGATACGCTAGGCGCAGCGGCTTCGGTCAGCACGCCGCGGATCATCGCCACCGTGCGCTGGGTCGCGCCGCGGTGCGCGGCAGCGAATTCGCGCGCTGCCGCCGCCATCGCCGCGCGCCGCACCTCGTCGCGCGAAAGTTGATCGAACGCGAGCAGCGCCTGCGCTGCGTTCTCGACCCGCAGCGCGGCACCTGCCGCGAGCGCGTCGTTTGCCGCCTGCATGAAGTTGAATGTGCTCGGCCCGAGCAAGACCGGCGTTCCGACTGCGCACGCCTCGATCAGGTTTTGCGCGCCGAAGGGCAACAGACTGCCGCCGATGAGTGCCAGATCGGCGGCTGCGTAGTACATCGCCATCTCGCCCATCGAATCGCCGAGCAGGATGGTTCCATTCGCGGGCGGCGCCATGAACGCACCGGCGCTGCGCCGCGCACAAACAAACCCGCGCGCCTCGATCAGGCGCGCGACCTCGTCGAAGCGCTGCGGATGCCGCGGCACAACCAACAAAATGGGGTCAGACCCCAATTCTTTGCGCATCGACTTGAGCGCATCGAGCAGGAGCGTCTCTTCGCCGTCGCGCGAGCTGGCAAACAGCCACACCGGCCGTGGTCCGAGCGCAGCGCGCATCGACCTGCCCTGATCCACGAGTTCCGAAGGCGGCGCAAGATCGAACTTCAGGTTGCCGAGCACCTCGATCGGGCCCGTGTAAAGCTGAGCGATGCGGGCGCGATCCGCTTCGCTCTGTGCCGCGACCCGCGTCATCGCCTGCGCAGCCGCGCGAATCAGCGCTTCCCAGCGTTTCGCCCTGGCCAGCGATTGCTCCGACAGGCGCGCATTGACGAGCAGCATCGGCACCTGCGCCGCGCGCGCCGCGAAAAGCAGCGCCGGCCATAACTCCGTCTCGAGGATGATGCCGACATCCGGCCGCGTCTCCTGCAGGAAGCGCCGCACAGCGCGATCGAAATCGTAGGGAAGGTAACGCTGCACCAGGCGACCCGCCAGAGTCGCCGCCACACCCGCTCCCACCGCGCGACCCGTCGGCGTCATGTGCGTCAACACGAAACTCGCTGCGGGAAACTCCGCCGCCAGCGCTTCGATGAGCGGCTGCGCGGCGCGCGTTTCACCGACGGAGACCGCGTGTACCCAGATCACGGGTTTTCCGGCGCCCGGCGCCGCGCCACGACCGAGAAAACGCTCGCCCCAATGCGAGCGGTACTCCGGTTGACGCAGGCTGCGCCAGAGCAGATATAGCGCGACAACCGGCAGTACGAACCACCAGCCGATCGCGTACCACGTGCGCGCACGCGCGTGATTGGCCGGTTCGCTCATCCGGTACTCGCGTGCGTTCGGAGTACGCGTTCAAGTGCGGCCAGCACTTCACCCGCGGCCGGTCCCCCCGCCGCGCTGCCCAGGCTCTCGCACGGTGCTTCGCCCGATATCGCGACCAGTCGCGGGTCGTAGTCGCAGAACACTCCAACCGTCGGTGCGCCTACTGCTGCGGCAAGGTGCGTGAGCCCGGTGTCGATGCCGACCACGACGCGCGCGCCGGCGAGCAACGCAGCGAGCTGATCCAGCTTCGAGCGCGGCACGATGTGCGCGGCGACCATGCCTTGTGCGCGCATGCGCGTTGCCGCGCCCTCTTCTTCCGTGCCCCATATCAAGAGCGTGCGCAAGCCACGCCGGGCAAGATCCGCTTCGATCGCGCGCCACGATTCCGTCGGCCATAACTTGGTGCTGCGGCTCGCGTTGGTCAGCAGCACCGCGTAAGGACCGTGGCGGGTGAGATCACTCAGTTCCGGTTGGATCAGCGCCGGCACAGCAAGCGTGAATCGCGGCGGGCCTTCAAGCAGGTAGCCGAGCGCCTCGGCGGCGAGGCGCCGGTTGCGCTCGATAGCGTGCAACGTGGGCGCAACGGCGAACCGGCGGTCGTAACAACGCGCAGCCATGGGCTCGCGTGCGGACGCCCGATCGAATCCCGAGGTCGGCCCCTGGGCCCAGCGCGCGACCCACGCGCTTTTGATGAGACCCTGCACGTCGATGACGCGGTCATAGCTAGTCGCCCGCACGTTGCGCCGGGCTACGCGCAACTCACGCCACGTCGTGGGCGCCAGCATGGTTCTGCGCCAGCGTCGCAGCGCCACCGGAAGCACAAAACGCACGCCCGGATGCAGGCGCGGCAAGGCGCTGAAGCCCTCTTCGACCACCCAGTCGACCATGGCGCCGGGCCGCGCACGGACGATGTCGTTCACCATGGGCAGCGCGTGGATCACGTCGCCCATCGAGGACATCTTGACGATTAGAACCCGCGGCGCGTCGCCCATGGCGGCGCGGATTGTATGCGGGATATGCGAGGGGCTCGGGCAACCGCCTCAGAACGGCAGCTTTGCGTCCGGCTTCACCGCAAGCAACGCGGCGCGGAAATCCTCCTGGATCCGGCTCAGCGCCTGCGGCGAGTCGGCCTCGAAGCGCAGCACGACCACGGGGGTTGTATTGGACGGGCGCGCAAGCCCGAAGCCGTCTGCATACTCGACCCGCACGCCGTCGATGGTGATGACTTCGCGCGCGGCACTGAATTTTGCTTCGGATTTCAGCCGTTCGACGAGCGAAAAGTTCTCGCCTTCGGCGGTCTTCAGGTGCAGCTCCGGCGTGCTGGTCGCGTTGGGCAGTCCCTCGAGTTCCGCGGACGGATCCTTCACCGCCGAGAGCAATTCCAGCAGCCGGCTGCCGGCATAGAGCGCGTCATCGAAGCCATACCAGCGATCGTTGAAAAAGATGTGGCCGCTCATCTCGCCCGCGAGCGGCGCGCCGGTCTCCTTGAGCTTGGCCTTGATGAGCGAATGCCCAGTGCGCCACATGGTCGGCTTGCCGCCGAATGCGCGAATCTGCGCGGCCAGATGGCGCGAGCACTTGACGTCGAAGATGATCTCGGCGCCCGGACGCTGCTTGAGCACGCCGCGCGCGAACAGCATCATCTGTCGGTCGGGAAAGATGATGCTTCCGCGCTTGGTGACGACACCGAGCCGGTCACCGTCGCCGTCGAACGCCAGGCCGATCTCGGCGTCCGTTTCGCGCAGGCAGCGGATGAGATCCTGCAGGTTCTCGGGGTGTGCGGGATCGGGGTGATGATTGGGAAAAGTGCCGTCGACTTCGCAGAAGAGTTCGATCACCTGGCAGCCGAGGGCGCGATACAGGCGCGGCGCGATCGCGCCCGCTACGCCGTTGCCG
>DASQAE010000346.1:0-8571 GCA_035635915.1 Burkholderiaceae bacterium
ATACGCCCACGCCGCCAGCATCGCCGCGACGGCGGCGGCGCTTTGTGCCGGCGCAAGGGACAGCGCCCGCGGCGAACGACGCCAGACCTTGCCCGCTGCAACTGCCAGCAGGCCTGCGATCATCGTGATGTGCAGGCCGGAGATGCTGACGAGGTGCGAGATGCCGGTACGGTTGAAGAGCAGCCAGTCCGCCTCGCTGATCGCGCGCTGGTCGCCGAGGACCAGCGCAATCAGAACGCCGCTGTAGCGCTCGCCGCTCAGCCGTTGCTGCAATCTGTCGCGCAGAATTTGCCGTGCGCGATCGACGACATACCCGCCTTCCCAGACCATCGCATCGAGGCGCCCTGCCGGCGCGCTGGCTTCGCGTACGTATCCGGTGGCGCGCAAGTTGCGCTCGAGCATCCACCCTTCGAGGTCGAAACCGCCGGGATTCAGGACGCCATGCGGACGTTTCAGGCGCGCGGTGAGGCGCCAGCGCTCGCCCGCGCGCACTTGAACCCAGGGACCGAACCACCCGACTGAAATGCGTGCCGGCACGTGGACGTCCGGGGTCTCGATCGCTTCGACATCGAACTCGAACCGCATGCCGCGTGTCAGCTGCGCCGGCAGGCTCGCGATCACACCGACTAGACGCACGTCGCGGCCCTCATCGGCGAAGGCCAGTTCGTCCGCAAGGCGCCAGTTGGCGTACCACGCGGCATGGCATGCACCCAAGGCGAACGCAACGAGCAGCGCACCGGCATGCATGAGCCACAACGTGGAGCCGTGCCACTGCACGCTCGCGCGTGCTGTTCGAACCTGCAGCACAACGCGCACGAGAACAGCCGCACATGCGAGCGCCGCGGTCGTCAATAGCAGCGCAGTGTCTGGCAGCACCGCCTGTTGCTGCAGAAGCCATGCGCCGGCGACGAAAGCCGCCAGCGCCCAGGCGGGATTCACTGCGGCGGAACGTCCGCTACTGCTTCCAGCAGGCGCGCCAGCCGCGGCAGGGCCGCACATGCATTGATTCGATTGCGTTGCGCCAGATCGGCGGAGCCGATACCGCGCAACTCCATCATCGTGCCCGCGATGCGCGGCAATTCGCCCGGCTCGTTGCGCAGCGCGCTTCCCGAATCGCGCAGCCAGGCCGGCGGAATATCGGGAGCATCGGTCTCGAGCACGATCGCCTCGTCTGGAAGCTCAGCCGCGAATCGGCGGATGCGAAGCGAGCCAGCGTAGGTCATCGCGCCACCGAAGCCCAGCCTGAAACCACGCTCGATGAATTGCCGGGCCTGCTGCTCGCTGCCATTAAAAGCGTGCGCGATGCCGCCGCACACCTCGATGCGTCGCAGGTGCTTGAGCAGTGCGTCCGCCGACCGGCGTACGTGCAGGATGACCGGTAGATCGAAGTCGCGCGCGACGAGCAACTGCTCGCGATAGAACCACTCCTGGCGCGCGCGATCCAATCCAGCGACGAAAAAATCGAGCCCGATTTCACCGATGGCCACGAACCGCGGATCCGATCGCGCTGCCGCTACCGCAGCGCGCAACAGGTCGATATGTCCTTCCGCCGCGCGCTCGATCCACAACGGGTGCAGTCCAAGCGCGTATGCAAACCGATACGTGTGTGCGACGCGCGCCGCCTTTTGAAAATGATCGACGTGGCCCGGCGGAATGACCATCATCGAAACTCCAGCCAAACGGGCGCGGCTCACCACGGCGTCGCGGTCGGGATCGAATTCGTCGGCGTCAAGATGGCAGTGCGTGTCGATCCACATGCCGATTGAGAATTAGCATTCGCCCATAGACGGAAGCAACGGGGCGATCGTAGTCTGTTGCACGTTGCCGCCCAGGATGGATCGTGTCGCGCAAGTTGTTCAAACGTTATCTTCCCAGCGTCGAGAAGGTGCGCGAAGTCAAAGCGCTCGCCATGTTCGGCGATACGCTGTTTCATCCGGCACTGTGGCACTTGAATCGACGGACTGCCGCCGGAGGTGTCGCGGCGGGCCTTTTTTGCGGCCTGATACCCGGTCCGTTCCAGATGCTCGGCGCCGGCATCGTTGCCGTGATATTTCGCGTCAATCTGCCGGTTGCACTTGCGACCACGCTCTACACCAATCCGCTCACGATAGTGCCGTTGTACTTGGTGGCATACCAGTACGGCGCTTTGGTCTTGGGTGCCACCGCGGGTCGCGAGGCGACACCGCCGCCGGATTGGGTGTGGACTCAACCGATCGCGTCCGCCGAGGCATATGCAGATTGGATGCTCAGCCTCGGCGCGCCGCTCGCACTCGGTTTGTTCCTCTTGGCTTGTACGCTGGCGTTGCTCGGTTACGTCGCTGTGCGCATGTTATGGAGTGCGCACCTGCGCCGAAGCTGGGTGGCGCGCAAGCGCCAGCGGGCGGGCGCGTCCGGCTAGGGCTCCGGACTGAGTTTGCCCTGCTGCAGGCGCAGTATCCGATCGCACTTACGCGCAAGGTCCGGGTCATGGGTCACGATCACGATCGCAGTACCGCGCTGACGGGCGAGGGCAAGGAAAACATCGAACACCGCCTGCGCCGTTCCACGATCGAGATTGCCCGTTGGTTCGTCCGCCAAAACACAATCCGGGCGCGCCACGATGGCGCGCGCGATGGCGGTTCGCTGGCGTTCGCCGCCGGAGAGTTGGGCCGGGTGATGCATCTGACGGTCGGCCAGCCCGACATCACCTAAAACCTCGGCTGCGGCCTTGCGCGCAGCTTCGATCGGCGCACGCCGGATCGACAGCGGCATGCCGACGTTGTCGAGCGCGGTGAATTCCGGCAACAAGTGATGAAACTGGTAAACGAACCCGAGCTTTTCATTGCGTAACCTGCCGCGTTCCAGTTCCGAAAGACTCGCCAGGTCGCGTCCGCCGATCGACACCGTGCCGGCGTCGAGCGAATCGAGGCCACCAAGGCAATGCAAAAGCGTGCTCTTGCCGGAGCCGGATGCGCCAACCACCGCGATCACTTCGCCGCGCGCGACCGCCACATCGGCGCCACGCAAGACTTCGACCACGAGCCCGCCTTCGCGATAGGCCTTGGTAACGCCACGGCCAACCAGGATGTCAGTCATAACGCAGCGCGTCGGCTGGTCGGACGCGCGCCGCGTGCCAGCTCGGATACAGCGTCGCGACAAGCGCAAGTACGAGCGAGATCAGCGTGATCGGAACGATGTCGCTTGCGCGTGGATCCGAGGGCAACGTGCTGATGAAGTAGATGCCAGGGTCGAGGAACCGCACGCCCAGCACATGTTCGATCGCAGGCACGATGACGTCGAGATTGTTCGCAATCAGCAATCCACCGGCCACGCCGAGCAAGGTGCCGATCACGCCGATCAGCGCGCCTTGCACGATGAACACCACCATTACGGAGCGCGGACTGGCACCCAGCGTGCGCAGGATCGCGATGTCCGATTGTTTTTCGGTGACGGTCATCACCAAGGTTGAAACCAGGTTGAACGCCGCCACGGCAATGATGAGCGCGAGGATGATGAACATCATGCGCTTCTCGGTTTGTACGGCGGCAAACCAGGTGCGGTTCTGCCGCGACCAGTCGCGCACCGCCAGGCCAGGGTCCAGCAAACCGGCCAACTGCGCCGCCACGCGCGGCGCCTGCTGCATGTCCTTGATCTTCAGACGCACGCCGATGGGCCCTTCGACCCGGAACAAACGCTCTGCATCGCGGATGTGGATCAATGCAAGCGTGCTGTCGAACTCGTAATGGCCGGATTCGAAGGTTGCGATCACGCGGAACTGGCGCAAGCGCGGCACGATTCCCGCCGGCGTCACCGTGCCCTGCGGCGCGATCATCGTCACCTTGTCGCCCGGCCCTACCGACAGCGCACGCGCAAGGTCGATGCCGAGGATGACGCCGAATCCGCCCTCGACCAGGTCGTTCAGCTTGCCGCCCTTCAAGTTGCTCACCACATCCGAGACGGTCGGCTCCAGGGCAGGATCGATGCCGCGCACCAGCGCACCGCGTACGACCTCGGCCGATGTGAACATCGCCTGCGCGCTCACGTATGGCGCGGCTGCCAGCACTTCCGGATGGGCGCGCGCCTGTTGTGCCACCCGGCGCCAGTCGGGCAACGCGCCGTCGTACGAAAATACTTCGATGTGCGAGAGCACGGACAACATCCGGTCCCGCACCTCTTTTTGAAATCCATTCATTACCGAGAGCACGACGATCAGCGCGGCAACTCCGAGGGCGATACCCGCCATCGAGATGCCGGAGATAAAGGAGATGAAGGCGTTGCGACGGCGTGCGGTTCTGCCGGCACGCGTGTAGCGCAGCCCAATGCGGACTTCGAAGGGAAGATTCAAGCGAAAACTCGATAACGGGTGGCAGCGGTATAGGTTTGTCGTGCGGGCGCGCGGATTCTATCGAAGCGCAACATACCCGCTCGTAGAATCGCTTCCATGTCGTACTTCGTCGTGGTGCCCGGCGCGCTGGTCCCCGCATCCATCGCGCAGCCGCTGCTGGCCCGCGCGAAGCTGCCGCGGCTGACGCGCCGGCTGGAGCATTCGAACCCCGCAGCGCCCGAGCGGCTGGCCGGCGATGGCGCCGCGCATCTCGACTGGCTGTGGGCCAAATTCGGCGGCATCGGCGCGCAGCCCGTCAGCGCGCCTTACGCGTGGCGCGCATTAAATCGTGCCAGTGCAATCGAGGTTCCTTCCGAACAGCCTCTTTGGCAAGCCGATCCAGTGCATTTCGCTTTCGCGCGCGACCACATGCTCGTCACGCCGCTGGACGGAGATGCCGCCGTGACCCCGGACGAGAGTCGCGACCTGGCCAGCGAAGCGGCCGCGATCGCGGCCGGTTTCGACGCCACGTTGCGCGTGATCGATTCCTCGCATTGGTTTCTCGTCTTCGACCCGGAGTGGCAGATCACGACCGTGCCCCTTGAGGCTGCGCTTGGTCGTTCGGCTGAACAAGTTCTGCCCGGCGGCGCGGCCGCTGCGCGGTGGCGCAAGCTGTTGACGGAGATCCAGATCGGCTGGCACCACCATCCGATCAACGAGCGCCGCGAAGCCGCAGGCTTACGCACGATCAACGGCGTATGGTTGCACGGAGGCGGAGTCTGGCGCGCCCTGCCACAACGACCGTTTGACGTTGTGGCTGCCGACGACGCGACGGTCCGTGGCTGGGCGCTCGCCAGCGGGCTGGCACCGAGTGCGCTGCTCGGTGCTGATGCAAAAGCCGGCGACGGAAAATCGGCCCTTGTCTACCGCCGCGACTTGCTTGATCTGGCGACCCTCGAGGACTGGGATGGCTGGGTCGCGGCTCTCGAGCGTTGCGACGGCTGGATCGACGCTCATATCGAACACGCGTTCGCCCGCGGCTTCAGCGACGTTACGCTCGTGCTCACCGGACGCGAGGTTGTCCGTCGTTTCGTGCTGCGACCTGCTGATCGTCTGCGCTTCTGGCGGCGTCATCTAGTTGAAGAATTGTTTGCAGAAGCGGAGCCCGCTTGAACTCGCTTTTCGTCGAACGCGACTACGACGCTGCCACCGTGAGCCGCCTCGCCGCAGAGGGAATCCCTGGACCGTTGGCGCGCGTCCTGGCGGCACGCGGTGTCGTTTCGATGGCCGATTTACAGCTTGCAACGCGCGACCTGCACGAGCCTGGTGGCCTGGCGCACGTGGATGAGGCAGCCTGCTTGCTCGCTGACGCGATCGATGCACGGCGCCACATGACCATCGTCGCGGATTACGACTGCGATGGAGCGACCGCTTGTGCTGTCGCCGTGCGCGGTTTGCGCGCGCTTGGTGCATCGGTCGATTACGTCGTGCCGAACCGGTTCGAGTTCGGCTATGGGCTGACGCCGGAAATCGTCGACCTGGCTGCCGCGCGCTCGCCGCGGCCCGAGCTGCTGATCACCGTCGACAACGGCATCGCCAGTGTCGACGGTGTGGAACGCGCCGCGCAGCTTGGAATCGCAGTCCTGATCACCGACCATCATCTGCCGGGTGAACGGCTGCCCGCGGCGGCAGCGATCGTCAACCCGAACCAACGCGGCTGCGGATTCCCCAGCAAACACCTCGCAGGCGTCGGCGTGATGTTCTACGTCTTGATGGCGCTGCGCGCGGAGTTGCGCCGGCGCGGCCGGTTCAGTGCGGAGACCCAGCCGCGTCTTGATGCCCTGCTCGACCTGGTTGCGCTTGGCACGGTGGCCGATGTGGTCCGGCTCGACCGCAACAATCGCATCCTTGTCGCGGCCGGGCTGCAGCGGGTGCAGAACGGCCGCATGCAGGCAGGCATCGCGGCGTTGTTCCAGATCGCCGGGCGCAGCACCCGCACCGCGCAGGCCGGCGATTTCGGTTTTGCGGTGGGTCCGCGCATCAACGCCGCGGGACGGCTGACCGACATGACGATCGGCATCGAATGCCTGCTCACCGACGACACTGATCGCGCATTGGAGCTGGCCGCACGCCTCGAGGAACTCAATCGTGAACGGCGCGCGATCGAGTCCGACATGAATCTCGATGCGCTGGCCGAACTCGCTCGGGCCGAGTACGACGACAATCGGCGCACGATCTGCCTGTTTAACACCGAGTGGCACCCGGGCGTAGTCGGCCTGGTTGCTTCGCGTATCAAGGACCGGTTTCATCGCCCGACAATCGCGTTCGCGACGCTCGACGGTTCAGCGCTGCGCGGCTCCGGGCGGTCGATTGAAGGCGTTCATCTGCGCGACACGCTGGATCTGGTAACCAAGGCCGCACCGCATCTGGTCGACAAGTTCGGCGGCCACGCAATGGCGGCAGGACTCACGCTGAAGCGTGGTTTCTTCGAGGCGTTCGTGCAGGCGTTCGAAGCGGCAACACGCGCGAGCGCAGACGCGCAGCTTTTCGCGCGCACGCTTGCCACCGACGGGCCGCTTGCGCCGAAGGACATCACGTTCGGCCTGATCGAGGCGATCGAACGCCAGATCTGGGGCCAAGGATTCCCCGCTCCCTTGTTCGCCAATGAGTTCACGGTGCTCGATCAGCGCCTCGTCAATGACCAGCATCTGCGCCTTGCGCTCGATCTCGCCGGAAAACGCTTCGATGCCATCTGGTTTCGCCGCACGGCCACTTTGCCGTCGCGTACGCGCCTTGCCTATCGACCGGTCGTCGACGAGTTTCAGGGACTGCGACGGATCAGCCTGCTGATCGAGGCTGCCTCCCTATAATCCGCGGCCTTGCACCCTTGATCAATGGAAACACACGATGGAAGCCGAACGACTCAATGCACTAGCCGCCCAGACCACCGACCTCACCGCGCGGTTGAGGGACCTGCGGAGGTATCTTTGACGTCGATGTAAAGATCGACCGGCTGGCGCAAGTCAGCAAGGAGCTCGAGAACCCGAAGATCTGGGACGAGCCGCAGCGGGCGCAGGAACTTGGGCGCGAAAAAAAGCTGCTGGAAGACGTGGTCGCGCTCATGCAGGCGCTGGAGCAGAACATGCGCGACGCAGCGGAATTGTTCGAAATCGCGCGCGCCGACAACGACGATGCGACGCTGGTGTCGATCGAAGCGGACGTCGGGCGGCTCGCGAAGCAGATCGACGACCTCGAATTCCGGCGCATGTTCAACAACCCGCTGGATCCGAACAACTGCTTCATCGAAATCCAGGCCGGCGCGGGCGGCACCGAGGCGCAGGACTGGGCCAGCATGCTGGAGCGCATGTACCTGCGTTTTGCCGAGCGGCGCGACTTCAAGACCGAGTTGCTGGACGAATCGGACGGTGAGGTCGCCGGCATCAAGAGCGCGACCATCAAGGTGAGCGGCGATTACGCCTACGGCACGCTGCGTACGGAGACCGGCGTGCATCGCCTGGTGCGCAAGTCGCCGTTTGATTCGAATGCGCGCCGGCATACGTCGTTCGCCAGCGTGTTCGTGTACCCGGAGGTCGACGATTCGATCGAGGTCGAAATCAATCCGGCTGACCTGCGCATCGATGTGTACCGCGCCTCCGGCGCGGGTGGCCAGCACGTCAACAAGACCGAGTCGGCGGTGCGCATCACTCACTTGCCGACCAATATCGTGGTGCAAAGCCAGAACGACCGCAGCCAGCACCGCAACCGGGCCGAAGCGATGGCGATGCTCAGGTCGAAACTCTACGAACTCGAGTTGCGCAAACGCATGGCTGAACAGAGCAAACTCGAGGAGTCGAAGACCGATATCGGCTGGGGCCACCAGATCCGCTCGTATGTGCTGGATCAGTCGCGCATCAAGGACTTGCGTACGAACATCGAGGTTGGCAATACCCAAGCCGTGCTGGACGGCGATCTCGACGGTTTCATCACGGCAAGCCTGAAGCAGGGAGTTTGAAGATTCCGGTCGAGCCGCATCACGAGCTACTCGACTTGCCGGAGCAGTTGCGCGGCGAGCGCGTGCTGCTGCGTCCTTATCGGCCCGGCGACGGCCAGGCGCTGTTTGCAGCGCTCGACGCGAATCGCGACGATCTCAAGAGCTGGTTGAGCTGGATCGACAACCATCGCAGCGTCGAGGACTCCGAAGCGTACGTGCGACGCATGGCCGGCCGCTGGATCGCGCGCGAAGTGCTGATACTCGGAATCTGGAACCG
>DASQAE010000347.1:0-8616 GCA_035635915.1 Burkholderiaceae bacterium
CGGTCGAATTCGACGTCGCCGGTTTTGCCGACCACGAACGGCGTGGCAAACCACGCCTGCAGCGCGTCGAGCAACGCGAGCTTGTTGCGGATCGATAGTTCGATGTTGATGCGCTCGATCGCGTCGGTGTACTCGCCCAGCTTGTGGAGCGGGATCACGACGTCCTCGTTGAGCTTGAACGCATTGGTGTGCTTGGCGATCGCGGCGGTCTTGCTGCGGTCGAGCCAGAATTTCTTGCGCGCTTCGCCGCTCACCGCGGTGAAACCCTCGCCGCTGCGCGCGTTGGCGATACGCACCACCTCGGAGGTGGCACGCGCAACGGCGGTTTCGTCGTCGCCGACGATATCGCCGATCAGCACCATCTTCGGCAAGCCGCCGCGGCGCGACTTGGTCGCGTAGCCGACTGCACGCAGGTAACGCTCGTCGAGATGCTCGAGCCCGGCGAGAATCGCGCCGCCGGGTTTCGCGTCGAGAAAGTTCTTGATCTCGACGATCGACGGCACGGCGTCGCGCGCAGTCCCAAAAAACTCCAGACATACGGTGCGGATGTGCGCCGGCATCCGGTGCAGGATCCAGCGCGCCGACGTGATGATCCCGTCGCAGCCCTCTTTCTGCACGCCGGGCAGTCCGCCGAGAAACTTGTCGGTGACGTCCTTGCCGAGCCCGGACTTGCGAAACGTGCTGCCTGCGATCTCGAGCGTTTCGGTGCGCAGTATGTTCGCCTTGCTCGGATGCTCACGACCGTCGCGCCACGTGAGCGCAAAACGCGCGGTTGAAGCGTCATGGATCTTGCCGAGGTTGTGACCGAGGCGCTGCACCTCCAGCCAGTTGCCGTCAGGGTCGACCATCAGCCACGAGGCGAGGTTGTCGACGGCGGTACCCCATAACACTGCCTTCTTGCCGCCGGCGTTCATCGCGATGTTGCCGCCGATGCAGCTTGAATCTGCGGACGTGGGGTCGACCGCGAACACCAGCCCTGCTGCGTCAGCGGCGTCGGCGACACGCCGCGTGACGACACCTGCGCCGGTGAAGATGGTAGGTACCGGTAACGCGAGCCCGGGCAACGGCGCGGGTTCGACCCCGCTCATCGCCTCCAGCTTTTCGGTGTTGATGACCGCTGAGCGTGGTGTGAGCGGCACCGCGCCGCCGGTGTAACCGGTGCCGCCGCCGCGCGGGATCACGGTCAGGCCGAGTTCGGCGCAAGCACGCACCAGGAACGGCACCTCGACCTCGCGGTCGGGCGCGAGCACAACGAACGGGTACTCGACGCGCCAGTCGGTTGCGTCGGTGACGTGCGAGACGCGCGCGAACGCATCGAAGCGCACGTTGTCGGCCCGGGTGTGTTTCGTGAACAGGCGCAGCGCGCGTTTGCGCAAATCCCACGTGCTGCGGAATTGCTCCGCGAAAGTGGCCACGCAGCGGCGCGCCGCGGTGAGCAGGAAACCCACTTTGACGTCGCGTTCGACGTCGGTCGGGTCACGCCGCTTTTCGATCTCGCGCAGGCGATGGGCAAGCGCGTCGATCAGCAGGCCACGGCGCCGCGGACTGTCGAGCAGGTCTTCCTGCAGGTAAGGATTGCGCTGCACGGCCCAGACGTCGCCGAGCACTTCGTACAACATGCGTGCCGATCGACCGGTGCGCCGTTCGCTGCGCAGTTCATGGAGCACGCGCCACGCCTCGTCCCCCAACAACCGCATGACGATCTCGCGATCCGAGAACGACGTGTAGTTGTAGGGAATCTCGCGCAAGCGCGGCGGCGCTTCGGATTCGGTGGGGGCGGCGAGGGCGGAGGGAGGCAGCGGGGCGTTCATCGACAGCAGCAGCGCGGCAGCGCTTGCGCCGAGTGTATCTTTTTAGCGTCGCGGTCGAGGTCGACCGCCCTTGGGGGAATTGGTCCTGGCAGTACGAGTCCCTCCCCCGCGTCCGGGAAAGGGGTCAGTTCTCAACGTCACCCTTCGGGATCGAGCCCATCCAGACCTCGCCGCCCACAATCGCACCGACGGTCGGCGCAAGCCAGAACAACCACAACTGCGCTACCGCGCCGTTGTTGGCAAACAGTGCGACGCCCGTTGAAGAGCGGGCGCGATTTGAGCGCCGCAGGCTCAGACCCGCAATCGCCCACAGAGACCTCAGTGATGCCAGCTCAGATCACGAGCGGCGGCTCTTGCATGACGGCGATCTGTTCCCGCAGTTCGAGAATGCGCGCCTCCCAATACCGTGGTGTGTCGAACCACGGGAAGGCGGCAGGGAACGCCGGGTCATGCCAGCGGCGCGCGATCCACGCCGAATAGTGAATCAGGCGCAGCGTGCGCAGCGCCTCGATCAGATGCAGTTCGCGCCGGTCGAACTCGGCGAAGTCTTCGTAACCGGCGATCACGTCGGCAAGCTGGTCCTGCATCTCGTTGCGATCACCTGACAGCAGCATCCATAGGTCCTGCACCGCCGGGCCCATGCGGCTGTCATCAAAATCGACAAAGTGCGGCCCGCTCGCGTGGGCGCTATCGGTCCACAGCACATTGCCTTCGTGACAGTCGCCGTGCAGGCGCAAAACGCGCACGCCACCGGCACGCTGATAGCAGGCCGCGACCTCGCGCAGCGCATGCGCTACTACGCCGCGATAGGTTTCGCGCACATCCATCGGCAGCCAGTCGTGTGCCAGCAAATACGTGCTGGGTTCGGCGCCGAACGTCTGCGCATCGAGTGCCGGCCGCTCGACATAGGCGCTGCGCGCACCGATCGCGTGAATACGGCCGACAAAACGACCAAGCCATTCGCGCACCGAACGGTTGTCGAGCTCAGGCGCACGGCCGCCGCGGCGCGCGAACACCGCGAAACGAAAGTCCTCAGACACATGCAAGGTGCGGCCGTGCAGGACCAGTGCCGGCACGGCCGGAATCTCGGCGGCGTCCAGTTCAGCGACAAACGCGTGTTCCTCGAGGATCTGTGCATCGCTCCACCGCTTGGGGCGATAGAACTTGGCGACCGCGAACTTCGCGCCGTTGGCGAGCGGTTCATCGAGACCGACCTGGAACACCCGGTTCTCGTAGCTGTTCAGCGCGAGCAGCTGACCCGACGTGGTGAGCCCGGTCGAGTCGATCGCGTTGAGCACGACATCCGGCGTCAGGCCGGCAAAGGGAGCGGTTTGGTCCTGCATGACCACATGGTAGGCGTCGCAACCGGGTCGCTGGTTACACTGCGGCGCCAATTGCCGGGGTGACACTGCGGATCACCCGAGCAGAAACAAAGGAGAGACGGCGTCATGCCCGCCAACGAATACCTGCGCCGGATCCTGAACGCGCGCGTCTACGACGTCGCGGTCGAGACGCCGCTGGACGTGGCGCCGCAGCTTTCGGCGCGTTTGAACAACAGGGTGCTGCTCAAGCGCGAGGATCTGCAGCCCGTATTCAGTTTCAAGCTGCGCGGTGCCTATAACAAGATGGTCAATCTGCCTGCAGAGCAGATCAAACGCGGTGTTATCGCCGCCAGCGCCGGCAACCACGCCCAGGGTGTCGCGCTGGCGGCGGCCAAACTGGGCTGTCGCGCCGTCATCGTGATGCCGGTCACCACACCACAAGTCAAGGTCGATGCCGTGCGCGCGCGCGGCGCCGAGGTCGTACTGGTGGGTGATTCGTATTCGGATGCTTATGCGCACGCGCTCAAGCTGCAAGCGGCGCAGCGCCTGACGTTCGTGCATCCCTTCGACGACCCCGACGTCATCGCCGGGCAAGGCACGGTCGGGATGGAAATCCTGCGCCAGCATCATCCGCAGGAGCATGGCCCCATGCACGCCGTGTTCGTTGCCATCGGCGGCGGCGGCCTCATCTCCGGCGTGGCGGCCTACATCAAGGCGCTGCGGCCGGAGATCAAGGTGATCGGCGTGCAGACCGAAGACTCCGACGCCATGAAACGTTCGCTCGCGGCCGGCCGGCGGGTGCAGCTGCACGACGTCGGGTTGTTTTCCGACGGCACCGCGGTGCGGCTCGTCGGTGAAGAGACCTTCAAGCTGTGCCGCCGCTACGTCGACGAGGTGATGGCGGTCGACACGGACGCGCTGTGCGCGGCGATCAAGGATGTGTTCCAGGACACACGCTCGATCCTCGAACCCGCCGGCGCGCTCGCGATCGCCGGTGCCAAGGCCTACGTCGAACGCGAGAAGATCAAGCACAAGACCATCGTGGCGATCGCCTGCGGCGCCAACATGAACTTCGACCGCCTGCGTTTTGTCGCCGAGCGCGCCGAGGTCGGCGAGCAACGCGAGGCGGTGTTCGCAGTCACCATCCCGGAGGAACGCGGCAGCTTCAAGCGCTTCTGCGCGTTGGTCGGTGAGCGCAACGTCACCGAGTTCAACTATCGCATTGCCGACCCGCGCGTCGCGCACGTTTTTGTCGGCCTGCAGCTGACGCGGCGCGACGATGCGCGGGTACTCGCACGCACGTTCGAGAAGGCGGGTTTCCCGACCCTGGACCTTACCGACGACGAATTCGCCAAGCTGCACCTGCGCCACATGATCGGCGGCCGCACGCCGCTGGCCGAACACGAGTTGTTGTATCGCTTCGAATTTCCCGATCGGCCCGGCGCACTGATGAAGTTTCTTTCCAGCATGTCGCCGAACTGGAACATCTCGCTGTTTCACTATCGCAACCAGGGCGCCGACTACGGCCGCATCCTGGTCGGCATGCAGGTGCCGCCGAACGAAAAGCGCAAGTTCAAGGAATTTCTCGCCTCGCTCGGATATCGCCACTGGGACGAAAGCGCCAACCCGGCGTACCGGTTGTTCCTCGCGTAATCGAAGCTGCGCCGATCCCCCCAATCAAAGGGGGTCGACGTGTCGGATCCTCCGTCGCTCGCGCGCGCGCCGGCACGCACACTTGCGTCGGGTTCAAACACGACGCATACAACGACGGAGCAGCAGAGACGATGAACGACATCAACGCAGTGGCAGCGGGTCGCATCGAGGACAAGTGGGTCGAATTCGTCGTTGCCGAGTTCGCCGCGCGGCCGCGCAACGCTTCGCGTCAGGCGCGTGCCGTCACGTGCATCAAGCGCGTCGAAGTACAGGCGAGCTACCTGTGGCTGTTCGCGGGCGCGCTTGTAGCGTTGTGGCTCAGCTGATATCCGGCGCGGCGCGATAATCCGGCCCATGCCAGTCGAAATCCTCTTGCAAGGTCGTGCGACCGATGTGGGCGGCATGCCTGTCTCGCGCCTGCTGCCGCAGGCGCGGCGCCGGTTTGTCGGCCCGTTCGTATTCGTCGATCACTTTGGTCCGGCCACGTTGCAGCCACCTCATTTTTTCGACGTGCGACCGCACCCGCACATCGGGCTGGCGACGGTCACCTACCTGTTCGAGGGTGCGATGGTCCATCGCGACTCCATCGGTTGCGTCCAGCGCATCGAGCCGGGCGACGTCAACTGGATGACGGCGGGCCGCGGCATCGTGCACAGCGAACGCACGCCCGAGGACTTGCGCGGCCGCACATTTTCGGCGCACGGCGTACAGACGTGGGTCGCCTTGCCGCTCGACCGTGAGGATGCCGAGCCATCGTTTTCGCACTGCGCGGCGGGTGATCTGCCCCTGATCGAGCGCGCCGGCGCGACGATCCGGGTCATCGCGGGACACGCCTTCGGCAAGCGAGCGCCTGTGCCGGTTCTGTCGGACACGTTGTATTGCGCGCTCGAGTTGCATGACTCTGGAAAGCTTGACGTTCCGGCCGAGCACGCCCAGCGAGCTGTGCTGGTTGCCCAAGGCGCGGTGGAAATCGACGGTGAGATCGCACAGCAAGGCGAAATGGCCGTACTTGCCGACGGCAACGCCACAGTGGTTGCCAAGGAAAGGTCGCGGCTGATGCTTTTGGGTGGTGCGCCGCTGGGCGAGCGTTTCCTATGGTGGAACTTCGTGGCCAGTTCCCGCGAACGCATCGAATCCGCCAAAGCGCAGTGGCGTGCGTATGGCGCACCGGGCGGCTCGCGCCAGTTCCCGCCGATACCCGGCGAGACCGAGTTCATTCCACTGCCGCCGCGCTAAAGGCGTAGCTCAAAGAAATCCTGACGCGTGCAGTTCTCGCTTGCGCAGCGCGGAAGATTCGACAGACAGGAACGCGGCTTGCATCCGAAACTTCGTCGGAACCGTAGGTATACCTACGAACCTCAACGGAGCGAGTCATGCCACCCATCCATGTTGCCGGCGAAATGGCCGTCTGGAGCGAAGAGAAGTGGGCTGCCTTCGAAGGCGATCTGCAGCGGAAATTCAGTGCCGAACGGCGCCGGCTGCAGAAAGTCGCCGCCAGACGCCAGCGCGCCCGGTCGTTATTGAGCGAAACCGCCGCGTGGTGTCTTTTTGCCGCGACGCTCCTGCTGATACTGCTGTACTAGGCGGCACGCCCGACCGTCAACGCGTGATTGCGTGGATGCGCATGTCGCGCCGCGTCCCATCGGGATCGGCGCGCTCGCTGCGCAGCGTTCCCTCATAGGCCATCCCGACCCGTTCGCAGACACGCCAGCTCGCGCCATTCGCTTCGTCGCCGAGGGCGAAGACCCGTCGCGCACCCAAGTGGGCGAACGCGTACTCGATCACTGCGCGCACTGCTTCGGTGATCAAACCCTGGCGCTGGTAGCGCCTGCGGCACCACCAGCCGACCTCGAAGCGGCGCTCGGCCCAATCGAACCGATGCAGGCCGGTGCCGCCGACGAATTCGCGGCTGGCCTTGTGAAACAGCAGCATTGGAAGATCGACGCGCAGCAGCCAGAGGGCGGCGCTGCGCCGGCAGTACGACTCTGACCGGTCGACCGACGGTGTATCCATCGACCAGCTGAGCGACGACGGGAACCGGCGCAGATCCTCGAGCGTTTCGACGGTTGCCTCGTACACCGCGACGCCGTCGCCGGCGCGCGGCGCCCGAATCTGCAGCCGTTCGGTCTCGAAGTGATCCGGCAGGTCCAACAGCAGCGGGTCGAACATCATCGGCGGTCGATCCTTCTTCAGGTCGCGTGCGGCGCTCGGTGCGGCGCAGCCATAACGGCACGGTAACGCGGTCGCGGCTACAACGCTTTTTTCCGAAGAATGGGGAGCGTACGGCTATGCTTCGGCGGACGGGGCGGGGGCATTCGCGGCAAGCGGCGCGTAGCGTGCTGCGCACGCGCCTGCTGCTCCAGTTCGCGGAGCTGCCGATGGCGAATGCCGCAACTTCAGCCCGACCGGCCGCCGCGCATTTGCTGCTGCTTGGCGAACCACGCCTGCTGCTGGCCGACGGCTCGGCGCACGCCTTGGAGCGCAAGGATGCGGCGCTGCTTGCTCTTCTGGCAGTCGACGGCGCCACGCCGCGCGGCAAAGCGGCTTCGCTGCTGTGGCCGGATGTCGACGATGACGCTGCCCGCAACAACCTGCGCCAGCGCCTGCATCGGCTGCGCAAGCGCGCGGCACGCGACGTCGCGGTCAGCGCCAACGACGTTCTGCGGCTTGCCGACGATGTCGTGCACGATCTGACCGGGTTGCAGGCGCGTCTGGCCGACGATGCGGCGACCGGCTCCGGCGATCTGCTCGGCACCTTCGACTATGAAGACTGTGACGATCTGAACGAGTGGATCGCGATCGCGCGCGAGCAATGGCGCGCCGCGCGGCGCAATGCGCTCGCCGAAATCGCGTCGCGGCTCGAAACCGAAGGCCACATCGCCCTGGCGTTGCAGTACGCGGAGCGGCTGGTGACAGACGATCCGCTGCTCGAACACGCGCATCGGCGGTTGATGCGGCTGCATTACCTGCGCGGCGACCGCGCTGCCGCGCTGGCGGCGTTCGCGCGCTGCCGCGAAGTGCTGGTGCGCCATCTCAAGGCGCAACCGGCGCGCGAGACCCTCGAACTTGCGCGTCTTGTTGAAGCAAGCGGCGCGCTTCCCGTTCCGGTTGCGCCGCCACGGCCGGTGGCGGTGCTGCGCCCACCGCGCCTGGTGGGGCGCGATACGGACTGGCGGCTGTTGCAGCAGGCGTGGGAGCAGGAGCGCATCGCTCTGGTCGTCGGTGAGCCAGGGATCGGCAAGACGCGACTCCTGACCGACTTCGCGAGTGCGCAGCAGGCAGTGCTGATAACCGGCGCGCGCCCGGGTGACGCGCGCGTGCCGTACGCACTGCTGGCGCGCCTGTTGCGGGCAGCATTGCAGTGGCAAACGCTGGCGTTCGAACCCTGGGTGCGCCACGAACTCGCACGCCTGCTGCCCGAACTGGGCGCGGCGCCGTCGGACAGGCTTGAACCGGTGCGATTGCAACGCGCGGCGGCGGACGCAATAAGCAGCTGGCAGCAGGCCGGGCTGCAGGCGATCGTCATCGATGACTTGCATTTTGCCGATGACGCGAGCCTGGAGGCAGTGCTGACGCTGATCGGTGCCGAACGCGGCGCGACCTGGCGCTGGCTGCTCGGCGTGCGCGCGAACGAGCAGCCGACGCAGCTTGCCGAATGGCGCCGCCTTGCCGATCCGGAGGTATTTGTCGAAGTGCAACTTGCGCCGCTTGATGCGGCCGCGATCGAAGCCTTGCTTGAATCACTCGCGTTGCCCGATTTCGCGCCGCGGGTCTGGGCCGAACCGCTGGCGCGTCACACCGGCGGCAACCCGCTGTTTATCCTCGAGACG
>DASQAE010000348.1:0-3663 GCA_035635915.1 Burkholderiaceae bacterium
GGTACGCATGAACATGTCCGATACGACAGCGGCCCTGACCATCGGCGAGCCGCTCGCCGTCATCCGTGCAGCGACGGGCGCGTTTGCCGGTCTCATCGTGCGCAACGGCAACCAGATCCAGAGCCTGAACGCCGACCTCGGCGGCGCGACCAACCTGTTCACGGTGGACCCGGCGTCGTTCGTCAGCGCCGGCAACGTGTTCGGCAGCGCGCTTCCGGGGCTGTGGATCTTCGTCGACGGCCGCACGGTGTACGGCGTCAATCTGGCCACACCGGCCAACCGGGCCCCATTGGCCACACTCGCAACCGGCGAGACGCTGGTGAGTCATCCCGTGGGCGACGGGACCAGCGGGTATTTCGCCATCAATGCCGCGGCCACCGGCCGCGTCCTGAGGGTGACGGGCGCGCTGGCGCCGAGTGACGTGACCACGCTGGATGCACCGGCGCAGTACCTTGCCGTCACGTCGAGTCGTGTGGTGGCATCGCTGGCGTCGACGCCGGTCCGCATCGTCTCCGCGCCGAAGACAGGCGGCACGATGCAGGCCGTGCACACGGCGTCGGTCGGCGAAACGGCCCTCACGTTGCTGACGTCCGGCGAGAACGTGTATCTCAGCAAGCTCGCCATCGGTATCGGCGCACTGGGATCGAGCACGGTTATCGTGCGGTCCGACGGCACCAATGCGCAGACGCTCGCCAACACGCGGGTCATGCACGGCATCAGCCCGACCGTCGTGTCGGTCAGCCAGGGCGGACTCAGCCAGAGTTATGCGATCGTCCTCGCTGACGGCGTAAGTGCGATCGGCGACTTCGCCGGAGCGACGGTGCGCGCAGTCGAAGGGGCCACCCGCAACACGCTGCTGACCTACGGAACATTCCCGGCAACGCCGTCCGGGACGGTGTTCTTCATGAGTGCCGCACCGCTGCAGTATGGGCAGACCGGATTGATGTCCTTCTTCGGCATGAGCTCGAACTCGGCGAGCGATCTGTACTTCATGAAGAGCAACACAGCCGGTCTGCAGCGCGTGACTACGTTCGTCACCGCGATGTAGCCGGGCATCGGGGGCGGCTGGCGATCCTGCCGGCCGCTCGCCCGATACACGCTGGCATGGTCAGAGCGGTGCAGTCTTCTGAAGGTTCGGTGACTGGTTAGCCATTCGAGCTCAAGGCATGGATCCCGGTGGCGATTGACTCGACCGCCGACCCTCATTCCGGCGGCATGCGCCACAGCGCGGTCTCGTGGCCGCTGGCGTAGTCAGTGTTGGTGACGGCCGGATTGCGATTCACGAGCGCTCGCGCATAGAGCGGGTGTTTCATGCTGCGCACTTCGTGCTCGAGAGTCGCGAGCACCGCGCCAGAGTCGAGATCGATGATGTTTTCGAAGCGATACTGGCTCTGGTTGCTTTCCTCGGTGATGAGATCGCGCTCGCGCAAACGCCGGTGCACGCCGGAAAAATCCGCAACCCCAATCTGGATGTGGTGGCCGTCGTATTGCGGAAGGGTCGCGCCGGTTTCGCGAAACACGATGGCTTCGGCACGCCCCGCCGGTATGCGCACGAACGTGCCTTGTGCGTCGTTACCGACTTCCGCACGCGAGGCGAGGACTTCCGCATAAAAGCGCGCGATGCGCGGTGCCGTGCCAAGCGCGGCGTCTATCTCGACGTAAGGCATGCCGAGCAGCGTGTCGCCAAAGCGTGCGCGATCTGGCGCGTGCACGCGAATGCGGTTGCCCCAGGGACAGGTGACCAGAACCTGTTTCGGCTCGACCACGAAGTCGAATTGCGTGCCGGATAAGCGCGGGCGGATCGCTGTGAGGCGCTCGACCAGTGCCTGGGGGTCCGGCAAAACCAGGCCGACGACGCCACGAAACACCTGTGCAGGGCCGACCGGCAAATGGAACTGGCAGGTGCCGACGTTCATCCAGGCGTTGTCGACACCAGTGACCAGATATGGATCACGCGTCAGCCCCAGGCCCATCACGTAGAAGAGGATGGCAGTCTGCTGGTCGGGCACACGCAGGTTCACGTGGCCGAACTCGACGATGTTGCCGACGTCCTCGGTGGTGCGATTGAATTGCGGTGTGGGGCTCATACGGCAATGATGCCTCATGTCGCAAGCGCTAAACCAGGCGCTCGATCCGCACCTTGCGCCAAACCAGCTGGTAATACGCCGTCTGCAGCGCGAGCATCGCGCAGAACGCAATCGGATACGACATCCACACGCCCGCGAGTCCGTAGACGCCGGACAGGCCGTAGGCCGCAGGCAGTTCGACGAGCACGATGCACGCGATGGAGATCGCAGTCGGTACCAGCACTGTGCCCGACGCGCGCATCACGCCGCTCAGGGCCGCGGCGCAGCCGTAGACCACCGCACTCCACAGCATGATGTGCAGCAGTTGCTGCGCCAACTCGACGACTTGCGCGGTGGTGATGAACGCCGCGATCAGGTGGCGCGAGAAGAGGTAGGCGAGCAGCACCAACCCACCGGTGATGGCCAGATTGATCGCCAGCGCGGTCTTCGCAATCGCACCGAGCCGCTGCGTCTGGCCGGCGCCGATCGCTTGCGCACCGAGGATGGAAGCGGTGATGGCGATCGACAAAGCGGGAAACTGCACGTAGTTGACCACCTGGTTGACCGCACCCGCCGCCGCCGTCGCTTCGGCGCCATAGCGGTTGATCAGCGCCAGCAAGGCGATCTCGGCCACCGATATCACGATCACTTGCACTCCGGTGGGCAAGCCGATACGAATCACCAGCTTGAGGATGCGTGGATCGATGCGCAGAGCGCGCAGCAGCTCGCGGTCGGGCGCGAGCGGGTGCGCCTTGCGCCGCATGATCCACGCCATGAAGAGCAGCGCGGCGACGAATGCGCAGATCGAGGCCACCGCAGCGGACGTGACGCCGAGTTGAGGCAGCCCGCCCCAGCCGCGGATGAACGACGGTGTCAGGACGGCCGACACGGCGGTGGACACCACCAGCGCATAGAGCGGTGTGACCGTATCGCCGACGCCGCGCAACAGTTGCGTCGCCAGGATGAAGAACAGCAAGCCCGGCATCGCGAACATCATCACGCGCGCATAACCGACCGCCGCGTCGTACACGTCCGCAGGCGTTCCAAGCCACCGCAGTATCACCTCGGCGAACGTGGCACCAAGCAGGCCGACCGCGAGGCCGACCACCAGGCCAAGTGCCAGTGCCGTGCCCGCGATCGTCTTGACCTTGTGCAGTTCGCGCGCACCCCACGCCTGGCCGATCAGCACCGACGCACCCGCGCCGATGCCGATTACCAGTGAGATCAGGAAAAAAACGATCGGATAAACCGCCGACACCGCGGCCAGCGCGTGGGTGCCGAGCATCTGGCCGATGAAGACCACGTTGAACGTCCCGGAGAGCGACTGCAGCACGTTGGCGAGCACCATCGGCCCGAGGAATGCGAGGAAGACGCGCCACAGCGGGCGCGTTGCAGCGGTGCCGCGGCCAAGCACCGCGGTTTTTTCCGAATTGGCGCTTTCGCTCCGGACCGGGCCCATCTCGTCCCTTCGTCGTTGTCGAACCTGGCCAGGACTCTTGGCGTTCACACCGCTGATGCACTGACGTGCTGCTGCGATATTGCGGTGAACGCACTCAAGCGAATGAGCCGGGATCTTCGTTGGTCTTTTGTTTGAGCA
>DASQAE010000349.1:0-4809 GCA_035635915.1 Burkholderiaceae bacterium
GTTCCGACGAGTCCTGCGATCTCGTTCACGATGTGGCCGCGCGCGGCGTCGGCGCCAAAAACGGCGCCCGCCACTGAGCTCGTGACAACCAAAACCGGTGCCAGCGCAAAGATCGAATAAAAGGCAACCGCTGCGCCAAGCTGCGGCCCGTCGTCTTCGAACCACGCAACCAAGCCACGCGCGACCGCGCGAGGCAGTACTGACCAGGCAACCCGCGTGTGATGCGCGTGATCAATCGTTCCGTGCGAGTCCAGTCAAGGCATCCCGTATGAGTTCGCGTCTCGTCCGCTTCGGCATGCGCCATGCCCGGCGCGAGTGCCAAAAGCGCGCAAGCCAAGGCACGAAATCTGCCGTGCAGCCCACACGCAGCCCACGCAAATGCTCCGATCGCGCGTGTAGCGCGCCGCGGTCGATGGGTTCGCCGAAAGGAACTCCATGAGCTTGCCTCGTCGTTATGGATATCCCGGCGCAGTTGGACTCGCGCTCGCGCTTGCTGCGTGCACCACATTTACGGCACTGAACGAGCAGCTCGCCGCCTCCAAAGCCGCGATCGAATCAGCGCAGGTAGCCGGCGCTGCGAAGAGCGCACCGCAGGAGTTGGCGCAGGCGCGCGAAAAACTGACGGCCGCGCAGTTGGCGGCGACGACTACTAGTGAAATCGGGCGCGCACGCCGCCTTGCCGACGAAGCTCTCGCCGATGCGCAACTAGCGCAAGCCAAGGCGTCCACTGCACGTTCGCGCGATGCTCAAACACCAACTTCAAATCCTGCACTCGCGGAAGCGCGTGCTGCCGTCAACGCTGCGGGTGCCGATCCGGCGGTAAGCGAGCGCGCGGCGACCGAGCTTCAACGCGCACGCGATGCGCTCGCCGTCGCTGAGCAGGCCTGGCAGGCAGGCGATGAAGAGGAAACGCGTACACGCGCCTACATCGCCAAGCAGCGCGCGGGCATCGCCTCGGCGGTTGGGGCGCGAGTTACCGCCCAACAGAGCCCCGAGCAAACCGGGGTTGATCGCGAGGGCATCCGCACCGACGCGCGCGCGAGCGACACGCCGCCGGCCGAAATGCGCGCCGCCGGCGCAACACAACCGGCGGCCAACGCACAGATGCAAGCCTCCGACTCTCAGACTAGGGCCACCAACGCCGAGCCGCAGCCCGCGGACTCCCAGGCAAAGGCCGAAGCGGAGAATCAGCGCGCCGAGGCTCAGACCCGCCAGCTCGAGCACGAGCGCGACAGCGCTGCCAACATGCAAAAGGATCTCGAGTCGCTTGCCGCAAAGTCGACCGCGCGCGGAATCGTCGTCACGCTGCCGGACGTGCTGTTTGACGTCGGCAAGGCGCGACTGCGTGGCGGCGGCCTTCGATCGCTCGAGCGTGTCGCTGGCGTGCTCAGAAACTACCCGGAACGTCGCGTTCTGGTGGAGGCATTCACCGACAGCCAGGGCAGCGAGGATTACAACGTCGAACTGTCGCGCCGCCGCGCAGACGCGGTCAAGGACCAGCTCGAGGCGTTCGGTCTGCCGGACCGGCGAGTGGAGACACGCGCGTACGGCGAGGCTTTTCCGGTTGCCGACAACAACACCGTCGAGGGACGGCAACAGAACCGGCGCGTCGAGCTCGTGTTTTCCGACGCCAACGGGCAGTTCAGCCCGCGCTAGCTGCGGGTGCGCGATGCAAGCGATTCCTGTCGAACCCATCGGACAGGAGGTGCCGGAGTGAGCCCGGGGCCGCGCGCGACGAGCGTCCTTGCACGCGCAGGCTGGCCCCTGCGTGCGCTGTTCGTGCTGGCGTTCATCTTCACCGTCGAGCATGCGCGCCCGGTCCTGCTCCCGATCGTCGTCGCAGTCGTGTTTACGCTCATGCTTGCGCCTGCTGTACGCAAGCTGCGCCGCCTTGGAGTGACCGAGGCCATCGGCGCGGCCCTGGTGGTGACGGCAGTGCTGGCCGGACTTGCGCTGATCGGTTCCTCCCTGACGGGGCCGGCGCTCTCGTGGTGGGAGCGCGCGCCGCAGAACCTGCAGCAACTCAGCGATGCCATCGATCGTTTGCGCAGCTCCATGCCGTTCCTGGCGCCGCCCGCGCCGCAGGCGAAGGGCGCGCGCCCGGCGCGCAATGCGCCGCCGGTTCAACCGCCGCCCGATCCCCTCAAGGATCGACTTGCCAGTGAAAGCGTGGCGTTCACGCGCGTGTTGCTGCTGCAGTTCACGTCGTTCGCAGTTTCAGCCGCCGCAACGGTGATGCTGCTCTATTTCCTGCTCGCGTCGGAACGCTGGCTCATCGCGCGCACGGTGCAGGCAATCCCGCGGCGCCGCGCCCGCGGCCTTCTCCTTTCCGGCGTTCGGCGCGCCCAGCGCGACATCGCCTACTTCTTCGCGACCCAGTTGCTGATCAATTGCGGTGTCGGCATTGCCGTCACCGCGACCTCGTGGTGGCTTGGGTTGCCGAATCCAGTCCTGTGGGGGATCGCAACCGGAGTGCTCAACTTCATCCCTTACCTCGGCCCAATGGCCGCGGCGGTCATGATGCTGCTCGCGGGCGTGCTGACCTTCGACACGCTGCCGGCCGCAGTCGCTCCAACGCTGGCCATGATTGTTGTGCATGCGATAGAGACCAATGTCGTTTCGCCGCTGGTTGTCAGCCGGCGCCTCGAATTGAATCCGCTCGCCGTATTCATCGCCGTGCTGCTGTGGGGTTGGTTGTGGGGAATACCGGGAGCGCTGATCGCGGTACCCGTGCTGTTGTGCCTGCGCATCGCATGCCATCGGATTCGCGCCATGCGCAAGTGGGCGGCGTATCTCGATCGCGGCGGCGACATTCCATCGTTGCGCAGCCTCTTGCGCGCGCCACTGTCGCAGGTGCGCCCGGCAACGCACCGCGTAGGACCCGGAATTGTCGGCGCCGGCGCAGCGCGCCAGGCGCCGAAGGACGACCTCTAGGCCACAGCTCGCTCCACCGCGGCATAACGTTCCGCGGCGGCGCTCCAGTCGATCAGCTTTTCCAGTACCGCAGTTACATGCTCCGGTCGGCGCTGTTGCCAGTCGAGGTAGTACGCATGCTCCCACACGTCGATGGTTAGCAGCGCAACGTCGCCGCGCACCAGCGGCGTGTCAGCGTTGCTGGTTGCCTCCAGCGCGATGCGACCACCGCTGCGGATGACCAGCCAGACCCAGCCGGATCCGAGCTGGTTCTTCGCCAGTTCGATCCATTTCTTACGCAAGGCATCCACATCGCCGAAGTCGCGTTCAACTACGGTGGCCAGCGCGCCGCCCGGTTTGCCGCCGCCGCCGGGACGCAAGCTGTTCCAGTACAGCGTGTGATTCCACGCCTGTGCGGCGTTGTTGAAGAGCTGCTTGTTGCCCTGCTCATGTGCACGCCGAACGATCGCTTCGAGCGGCAGCGATTCAAGCTCGGATCCGCGCACCAGCTCGCGCGTCTTCTCGACGTACGTGCGGTGATGCGCGCCGTAGTGATGCTCGATCGTGCGCGCTGAAATGGTGGGTTCGAGCGCGTCGGGCTTCCATGGCAGCTTGGGAAGGATTACACGGTCGTCTGAACGCAATTCGAATCTCCTTTGGGCCGCGGACGACGCCGCGGGCGCTATGGCGTCCCGTCCGCAGCGCCTGCAAGAACTTGAACTTCACACACACCAGGCGTCAGCGCGGTGTCCGGGAAACCGGCAACCCGCGTGCCGCCAAAATGGAAGACGGTGGGCAAGAAATCGCCGCGCTCTGCGCCCTCGATCGGCAATCCCTGCGCTGCGCTGGAACGATTTGCCGCCGCGCGAAGGCCGCAAGCGGGCAAAACGCTGCAATGGTCAGGTACACCGTTTGCTGGTGCTTCAGGTCGGCTCCGGGCAACTTCTTCCCAGGACCGGTCGTGTCCCGCTCCCCGCAGGCCCGCACCGCGCGCCCGAAGCCGACCCCAATCCTCAGGAGCGTCCCATGGCTCGACGATTCGACAATGGTTCGGCGCGTCCGACCAACGAAAAGACGCATGTGCAGGACGGGCCTCGACCAGAGCGGTCCGACCACTCCAACCTCGATCCGCAGGAGCGAACGCCGCATCCGACCGTGCGCGTCCGGCGGCCACGGTTGCGCCGCCAAGCGGGCCCGGGGTTGATTGCTCGTCATGCCGGCACGCGTTAGCTCCGGGCTCGTGGAGCCGCAGCTGTTTGCCGCGACCGCCGAGGCGATGTCCGGCCGCGTTGCGTCGCTGCGGACGCGACATCTGCGGCTTCCGCCGTTTTTTCGCCAGCGCCTCGCTACTCCCGCCGAAGCCCCGCACCCACTGAACGGGGCGGCGCTTGCGCGGCTGCACGTCCGAGCGCTTGCCAGCACGCTCAGCCGTCCGCTGGTAGGCGGAAACCGGGTCGACGTACTGGTCGACGCGCCATCAACCTATGAGGCGATGTTCGAGGCGATCGCCGCCGCCCGAGATCACATCAACCTGGAGAGCTACATCCTCGAAGCCGAGGGACCGGGTGAATCGCTCGCCGAACTGCTGCTGCAGAAACGCGCCCAGGGCCTATGCGTGAGCGTGATCTTCGACAGCTTTGGGTCGCTGCGCACCTCGGGGGAATACTTTCGCCGCCTGCAGGCGGCGGGCGTCGCGCTGTGCGAATACAACCCGGTAAGCCTGTGGCGGCGGCCATTGCAGCGCGCGTTGCACCTGCGCGATCACCGCAAGCTGCTGATTGTCGACGGCCGGATCGCGTTCGTCGGCGGCATCAATTTCAGCTCGGTGTACGCGTTCGGTTCGGCGGGCACGCGCATCACAGGTGAACGGCCGCCCTGGCGCGACATTCACGTGCG
>DASQAE010000350.1:0-8485 GCA_035635915.1 Burkholderiaceae bacterium
CGGTGCATCTCAGACGGCCTTGCGTATGTGTGCGCGACGCATCGGCCGCAACACAAACCAGGCGAGCAGCGCCGCCACCGCGTTCATGATGCTGGCGACGATGAAGACCGCATGCCAACTACCCGTGGACGCGACGAGCACGCTTGAGAGCGGCACGAGCAGCGAAGCCGTTCCCTTGGCGGTGTAGAGCATGCCGGCGTTGGACGCGGCAAACTTCGCCCCGAAGGTATCCGCACAGGTCGACGGGAACAAACTGTAGATCTCACCCCACGCGAAGAACACGAGCCCGGTCAGCAGCACGAAAGCGATCGGGTTCTGGCCGAACTGGTACAGCGCCAGGATGCCTGCGGCTTCCAATGAAAACGCGATCAGCATCGTCAACTCGCGGCCGATCTTGTCGGAGACCCAGCCAAAGAACGGCCTGGTCAGCCCATTTAATACGCGGTCGATTGCGAGTGCAAAAGTCAACGCAGGTAGTACTAACCCGAGGATGTTCACCGGAACGTCGTTGATCTTGAAGTCCTTCGCGATCGGTGCAAGTTGTGCCGTCGCCATCAGCCCGCCGGCCGCGACCATCACGAACATCACATACATGACCCAGAAGACTGGAGCGCGCACCACCTCGGTCGGGGTGAAGTCGCGTTTCGATTGCTGCACGCGCGATTCGGCCGCCTTCTTCACGTGCTGCGGCGCGCGCGTCAACGCCCAGGAGATCAAGAACACGATCAGGCCCTGGCCGAGGCCGAAATACAGGAACGCCGCCTCGTAGCCATTGGACTTGATGAATGCCGAGATCGGAATGACCGTCAGCGCCGATCCAGCGCCGAAGCCCGCAGCCGTGAGCCCCGCAGCCAATCCTCGTCGGTCGGGGAACCACTTCAGCGCATTGCCGACGCAAGTACCGTAGACGGCGCCTGCCCCGACGCCACCGACCGCGGCCGCGATATAGAGCATCGTCAATGTGTCCGCATAGGCATTCATCATCCATCCGAGGGCACAGAGGATTCCGCCCACCAGCACGACTGGGCGCGGACCGAAGCGATCTACCAGGTAGCCCTCGATGGGCACCAGCCACGTTTCAGTCAACACGAAGATCGTGAAAGCAACCTGGATTGCGGCGCGAGTCCAGCCGTTCTTTTCGGCGATGGGGTTGACGAACAATGTCCAGCCGTATTGCAGGTTGGCGATCATCGCCATGCAGATGATGCCCAGCACCAGCTGCACCCATCGATAGGCCGGGTGTCGTGCGGCAGCAATGTCTTGAGAGCCCAGGGAGGGAGTCGCGATTGCAGCGGATTGATTGATCATGGCAAGTCGGTCCTTTGTGCGCTGGCTGATGTCGACAGGAACGTTGCATGACAGGCGCGGTCATGCGCGGGCTGAGCTCGAAGGTTCGAGGAGCAGCGTCCAAGGTTCGGGAGGGCGACCGCCGCCGCGGCGCATTTGCAATGGCCGTTGAATCGTTGGTCATTCACGGTTCGTACCTCACGGCGAACCGCGCTGCAGCGTGCGCACTTGTCTCCTTGGAACGCTTTGGCAGCAACGGCGCCCATCCGGTCGGCGGACAAACGTTGCGGCATGCTTTTTTGGTGTGCGAAATGTCCCGCGTTTCGCCGCAAATTCTCTTGACTCAAGTCATGTTTTCGAAAAATGCGCTGACAGTCATAGATAGAGCACGCGCTCGACGGGAGCGATGTGCGCGCCGCAGTAATTCAACGACGTCGCCGCTGCGACGCGCTGCGTCGCGACGCCGGTTGCAATTCATTCCGACACGCGTCAGGTAATCGTCCGATTCACTTCAGCAGCTATTAATGCGGCGCAACTTCCGCAGCCGTATGGTCGCGCTCGCGTGCCGGGGAGAGGTTCGCCTTGTGTCGAGGAGCGGAAATGCAAAAGAGGAAGACGATTGGCATGAAACAAAGGCAGCTGGCGCGGCTCTGCGCCGTGGCGTTCGGAGCGGCCGGCTTCGGCCTCGTCGGCACCGCGTCAGCTCAAGCGACGGGCGGTGGCAATTTCCTGGAACGCAAGCCCGGTGACGGCTTTACGCTTCTTACCCGCGGCGGAGAGATCAGCGTCTACGGGATGCTCGACGTCTCGATCGACGACACGACCAAGGGTTTGGGCAAGGTCAGACTGGACGGTGCCAGTCCTCCCGCCGGCAACACCGGTTGGATGGTGGCGATATCTTCCAACCTGTCTTACCTGGGTGTGCGCGGATTCCAGACGCTGGGCGACTCGCCCAGGTTCGTTTATCAGCTCGAGACGCAGATCGACGTCTCCAACACGCCCGGAACGGCGAACACGAACTCCAACACCAGCGACCAGGTCAAGGGCGCCCTGGTGTCGCGCAACAGCTTCATCGGCGTTGGCGACGCCTTCGGCGCGGTGAAGGTCGGCAAGACCGATGCTCCGTACAAGAGCTCCACGGCGCGGATGAACCCGTTCTCGGGAATGATCGGGGACTACCAGGTGATCATGGGCAACACCGGCGGCGACAACCGCGTCGAATTCGGCACGCGGCTCTCGCACGCCGCGTGGTACGAGTCGCCGAACTGGGCCGGGCTCAGGTTCAACGTGCTGATCTCGCCAGGCCAGAACCGCGGCAACGACAGCAGCAATGTTCCGGCGGGCGAACCGGACTGCGCCGGTGGAAACATCCCCGGCAGCGGCGGATTGCCGGTCGCGTGCAACGACGGTTCATACAGCAACGCGTACAGCACGAACCTGTCGTACGAGCTTGGAGGTCTGTACGTGACCGCCGCGTACGAGCTGCACAAGAAGGTCAACCGCACCAGCGACTTGCCGACCTTCAATCCGCTCGACGTCGCCGACGAGGATGCGGGCAAGGTCGCGCTGCAATACAAGCTCGCGACCGGCACGACCTTGAGCGCGATCTACGAGAAGCTGCGCCGCAAGGTCGACGCCTCGCTGTCGGATCAGAACGAGCGCCAACGGACAGGCTACTGGCTCGCGGCGACCCAGCAGATCGGCACGGCCGACAGCGTGCACGTCGGCTGGGCGCACGCCAACCGAGCTCAAGGCGACCCGGGCCAGCACAACCCCGATCCCACCAAGGCCGATGCCAACGGTTTTTTCCCTGGCGCGGACAATTCAGCGAACATGTACACGGCGGCGTGGAAGCACCAGGTCGACAAGAATTTCAACTGGTACTTCACGTATGCAACCACGCTCAACGCGCGCTTCGCGCACTATGACCTGGGCGCGGGCGGTCGTTCCGTGACGACGGATTGCCACGACGCCGCGAACCCGGACGCAAGCGGGTTTGATCCGAACGGCGGGGCACCGCACTGCTATACCGGCGCGCACCTCCAAGGCGTCTCGCTCGGCATGCACTACACGTTCTGAGCCGACCAATCACGCCGCGTGAACTCGGGGGCCGTTGGCCCCCGAACTCACAAGCGTCAGCGCGTCTCTGTCGCAAACACCTTCTGCGCAACCTGCCACTTGCCGTCAATTTTCAACAGGCTCAGGTAGTCGGTGAAGAACCGCGGCGGTATCGCGCATTTGAGCTTCACGAAAGCCATCGTGGGCGACGCCTGATCGATCTGCAGGATCTCGTCATGCCGCGCCAGGCCGCGTGACTGCGGCGACGCCCGGTCGCGCACGACCTCGAGCCATTGATCGCGCAGCAGCACCGTCAGCTTTCCGCCTTCCTCGTAGGTGAGGCGACTGGTCGGGTGAAATACGCTTGCAAGTTTTTCGACGTCGCCTTCATGCAGGCCGTCGAGATATGCTTTCACTGCTGCTTCGATTTGAAAAGTGTCTTCTGCCATGGTTCGTTCCTCCGAGTGCCCCGATACGTTAGCAGCGTGGTGATCAACTGCTAGCGCGTGCCCGCGGGCTTGCCTGTTGGCGCGGCGCGCCCTTCACGTACTGGTCGAACCAGCGCAGCTCCTCGTAAGCGAGTTGCTCGTTGCCAACCCTTTCACCGAATCACTGGCTCATGCTCGTTGGCCGTAGCGGAGCGTGGCTGCGCGACGGTGACCGCCTGGCCATGCTCGAGCCGCTCGGCACCGCGGACCACGAGCCGGTCTCCCACCGCGACGCCGCTGCGAATCTCGACCATGTCGTCCACCGCGCTACCGGAGTCCACCTCGCGGCGCTCGACGGTTCCGTTGTGTGCTACCCGCATCACGTAGGACTGGGTCTGGCGAATCACGATCGCATCACGCGGGACGACAACGGCGGCGCGATCGGCGCCAGTGGGCACGCTGACTTCGATCGCAGTGCCCACCGGCCATTGTGCCTTCGAAAGCGCGAGTCGGACCTCGAACTGGCGCGAGCGGTCGTCGCCGACGGGCACGACGGCCCGCACCGTACCGCGCGCCTCCTCGGCGGCGACGCGAATCGCCGCGACCTGGCCCGGCTTGACGTTGCTCGCAAATGCCAACGCTGCGGTTGCGCGTGCCTCCACGTTTTCCGTGTTGACCACGCGCGCGAGCGCAGCGCCGACCTGCAGGTACTCTCCGCGCTGCGCGAAGCGTTCGGTCACCACGCCCGAGAATGGCGCGCGGATCGTGGACTGCTGCATTTCGTACTCGGCCTGGTTGAGCTGCGCGCTCAGACGCGCGACGTCATGCCGCGCCATGTCCAGTTGCGCGCGTGCCTCGTCGAGCTGGTTTGCCGGATAAATCTTGGTGGCCGCAAGATTCTCATAACGATCGAGCTGCGCGCGCGCGAGTTCGGCTTGTGCGCGGGCACGCGCGACCTGCGCCCGCAGTTCGGCCGCACGAAGTTTGACCACGGTGTCGTCGAGGCGCGCCAGCACACCGCCTGCGTCGACGCGTTGCCCGACCTCGGCAATCCACTGCACGCGGCCCGCCACGATTCCGGCGACGCGCGCGTCGTCGCGGCTGACGATCGAGCCGGGAATCCATGCGCGCGGCGCCACACGCGCGGCGCGCGCGGTGGCAATCTCGACCACTACCGGCGGCGCTTTGGCACCGCCCTGGGCCAGCGCGACGGAGCTGCCGAGTCCCGCGACGAGCAACAGCAGGGACTTCGTCAGGCAAGGCGTGCTCATCACGATGTCGCCTCCGCGCCGATCGGACTGGTCGCGGCCCGCCGCTCGCCGAACAAGCGAATCAGCGCCGGAATCAGGAGCAGGCTGAAGACAAGGCTGACGATGACACCGCCGATATTGACCGCAGCGAGTCCGCGGTAGATCACGCTGCCTGGCCCGGGATTGATCGCCATCGGCAAAGCGCCAAGGGCGCCGGTCAGCGTACTCGCCAGGATGGCGCGCAAGCGCTGATTGAGTCCCAGACGAATCGCTTCGTCCAGCGCGATGGCCGGGCCCTCTGCGCCGCGAATCGCAGCCACCAGCAGGATCGAATGGTTGACGATGACGCCGATCATCATCACGAACCCGATCATCGACAGCAGGTCGAGCGCCTGGAACGCAACCAGGCCCAGCATGCGCAGTCCCAGCATGCCGCCCACCAGCGCCAGCGGTACGGTGAGCAGGACGACCGCACTGTCGCGCAGCGAACGGAACAGCGCCGTCATCAACAGAAAGAGCACGAACAACGCGAGCCCGAACACACGTCCCATCGTTATCAGCGTGCGGCTGAGGCTGTCGGCGCTGCCCGCCATTCGGATCGATCCGTCGGCCGGCATTTCGGCGCGAATCTGCGGCAGGATCTGCTGGTTGATCGTCCGCAGCGCCTCCTCCAATGAAACCGACGGCGGCGGATCGATGGTCAAGGTGACAGTGCGCCGATGATCGATGCGGCGGATGCCGGGCGGGCCGAGCACGGACGACATCTTTACGAGATCTCCTAACCGTACTTGTCGCCCGGACGGCGTGAACAGCGGCATCTCCGCAATCTCCTCCGGCGTGTTGCCGCCGCCGACGCGCAGCATGATCGGCAAACGTGTATGGCCGTCGAAATACTCGCCCAGCCAGGCCCCCTCCCCGACTGCACGCACGACCGTTCCCATCGTCGCACGGTCCCAGCCCACTTCGGAAATCCGTCGATCATCGGGTGCGGCGCGCAGCTCGAGCGCGGCCGCTTCGGGATTCGGAAAACTCTGCACAGCGGAACCGGGAAAGGCCTTCTCCAGCATCTCCCTTCCATGCACCGCGACCTTGCTGAGCGCCGCCGAATCCTCGCTCTGAAGGTGGATGCCGATCGACCGCGCGGACCCGCCGATGCCTTCGAACAACTCTCCTTCGACGGCGAACGTGCGCGTGTCGGGCAGACCTGCGACGATCTTGTCGCGCACCAGAGCCTCGAGGTCCCGGATGCGCGTTTCGTCCTGCACCCGTGCTCCCAACGTTCCGCCGCCGGGCCAGGTGAGGATGTACCAGTTTTTCAGCTTCGGCTCGGCTTCGCCGTCCATGTACGGCTTCATCCGCCGCAGCATTATCGGCACCAACTCCCGATTCACCGTCTCCGGGCTCATGCCTGGCGGAAACGTGAACCACGCATCGATTGCCGCGCGCTTGACCGGCGGCAGGTAGTCCATCGGAGGCAGCAGCAATAGCGTTCCCGCGAGCGGCACGACCAGCAGCGCGCCAATCCAGGACAACTGCTTGGTGCGCGAATCGGTCGCCCTCAGGATCCAGTCGGTCACGCGCGGCCAGCCGTGGCCATAACCCGAACTCTTGGTCGTGTCTTTCAGCACGTGCACCGCGGCCCACGGCAGGAGGGTCAGGGCGAGAAGGATGGAGAGCGCCACCGCAATCGAGATCGTCAGCGCCAGGTCGCCGAACAGTTGCCCCTCGACGTCTTTCAAAAATAACACCGGCACGAAGACTGCGATCGTGGTCGCGGTCGACGCGAACAACGCGCCGCCGACCTGCTGCGCACCTTCACGCGCTGCCTGCGCAAATGCCAGACCGCTCTCGCGCAGACGGACGATGTTGCCCGACACGACAATCGCGCCTTCGACCACCATGCCGACGGCGAACGCCAGTCCTGCGAGCGAAATCACATTGAGACTCCGGCCCAGCAGATCGAGCGTGATGAAGGTGCCGAACAGGCACAGCGGAATCGACGCGGCGATCAGTGCGGTGATCCGCAGCTCGCGCATGAACCACCAGACCACACCGAGCGCCAGCAAGGTGCCGACGAGGAGATTCTCCGTGAGCAAGTGCACGGCCCGCCGGATGAACAGCGATGAGTCGAACGATTGTTCGATGCCCAGGCCGCGCGCCTTGAGCGGCCCGTCGCGCAGATCGGCAACCGCTGCTTTCACCGCGTCGAGCGTGGCCAGCACGTTGGCGCCATTGGCACGGCGGACCTGGATACCGAATGCCGGATTGCCGTTCTGGTACGCGAAGAATTGCCGGGTCGGCGGGCTCACTTCGATCGTCGCCACATCGGACAAGCGCACTGGCCGGCCATCGCGCCATGACAGCACCAGACCACCCAATTGCTCGGGATCGAAGCGGCCGGTGAAACGAAGCGCGTATTGCCGGCGGCCGACCTCGATCTGGCCGCCTGAGACGTTGTTGGCGCTGGCGGCGCGACTGGCGATGTCGGGCAGTTCCACTCCCAACGCCGCGGCGCGCGCCGGATTGACGGTGATGCGCACGTTGTCGGGAGGACCGGCGTTCACAGTGACCGAGGCGACACCGGGGATCGATTCGAGCCGCGGACGCACCGTGTCCTCGATGAACCGGCGATGACTCGCGATCGGACCCGACGCGCCGGGAAGCAGCTGCACGAAGAACCAGGACAGCGTGTCGTTGGAGGTGCCGTCGCCGCCGAGCGTCACGATCGGGCGGTCGGCATCGCGCGGCAGCGGCGGCAGGCGATTGATCCGGCCGAGCACCTCGATCATCGCGTTGCGCATGTCGGTGCCGATCGAGAAGCGCAGCGTAACCAGTGCCTCGCCGGGATTGGCGTTGCCCTCGAGTTCTTCCACGCCGGACAATCCCTGCAGGACCTTTTCCAGCGGCTCGAGGATTTCCGATTCCACCTCTTCCGGCGACGCGGTTGCCCACGGCGTCTTGATCGTGATCTGCGGTCGCTCGATGTCGGGAAACAGCTGCAGCGGCAGGCGGCCGAGACTCAGCAGCCCGAGCAGTCCGACGAACACCGCGAGCACCACCATCGCGACCGGGTTGCGGGCAGACCAGTTAAGGGATTCCATATTGTTGTGGGAGTTCGGGCTTGCGCGGACTGCGGAGGTTAGTCCGCTGCCTGACCCTCCGGGCGCCGATGCGACGAAGCGCCGCGCGTCCGGACGAAACCGATCAACGCAGCAGCCACCGCGCGACGCCCCGGTTTATATCGAAATTTCGAGGTTCACGTGCAGGCCAGCGATTCTTCAACCTTCGCGCACCAAAGGTGCGTCCGGGCCGGCCGCAGCGGTCGACTGAGGCGGTCGGTGCTGCGCACCGACTCCCCTGCGATGCTCGGTCTCATGGCCCGTCGCGTAACTCACTGCGCTCCCTTCGTTCGCTGCGTTCGAACAGACGCGACGAGTCAGAGGTTAGATGCGCGCTGCGCGC
>DASQAE010000351.1:0-6079 GCA_035635915.1 Burkholderiaceae bacterium
GGAGGCGTATTCGATTGCGATGCTGCTGCACGAACACGTGGTGGAGCTCAAGCGTTCGCTCAAGATCCAGATATTCGCCACGGATATCGATCATCAGGCGATCGAAACCGCGCGCGCGGGCGTTTACCCGGCGAGTATTGCCGCCGACGTTTCGGAGGCGCGGCTCAATCGGTTCTTCACCCATGACCCGCAGCGCGGTACCTACCGGATCCAGAAGCACATCCGTGACCTGGTGGTGTTCTCCGAACAGGACGTCATCAAGGATCCGCCGTTTTCCAAGCTGGACCTGGTGTGTTGCCGCAATCTGCTCATCTATCTGAGCAACGAGGTGCAGAAGAAGCTGATTCCCTTGTTTCACTTTGCCTTGGTGCCCGGGGGTGCCTTGTTCCTCGGCACCTCGGAAACCGTCGGCGAAAACACGCGACTTTTCAGCGTGGTCGACCGCAAGTGGAAGCTGTATTTCCGCACCAGCAACGACGAGGGCCAGGTGCGGCCAGCTCTGGCCGACCTGGTGCCACCGTTGTTGTTCGGCGCGCGCGAGCGGCGCGGGCTGACCCGCCCCGAGGGACTGGAGGAGGAGCTGGGCGGGCTGCGTCGGATCACCGAACAGGCACTGCTATCGCACTATGGGCAGGCCGCTGTGCTCATCGACAGCCGCGGCCAGATCCTGCACATCCTCGGACGCACAGGCAAATTCCTGGAGCCTGCGGACGGCGACGCGGCGATGAACATCCTGCAGATGGCGCGCGAAGGACTGCGGCGCGAACTCACGATCGCGCTGCATAAGGTGGTCGGGAACAAAAAACCGCTTGCGTACGCGGGACTGCGCGTGAAGGCGAACGGCGGTTTCATCACCACGAACCTGACGCTGCGTCCGGTCGAACTCGGCGATTCCAATGCGCGCTCTTATGCCTACCTGGCGATCCTCGAAGAAACACTCCCGCGCGAACCTATTCCCGAAAGCGCGAGCCAGGGTGAGGGGGAACAAAACGACCGCATCGCCGCGCTCGAGCAGGAACTGCGTTCGAAGGACGAGTACCTGCAGACCACCCTGGAGGAGATGGAGACCACTAACGAGGAACTCAAATCGACCAACGAGGAAATGCAGTCCGTCAACGAGGAGCTGCAATCCAGCAACGAGGAGTTGGAGACCTCAAAAGAGGAACTGCAGTCCGTCAACGAAGAGCTTTCCACCGTCAACGCGGAGCTGCAGGACAAGGTCGTGGAATTGTCGCGCGCCAACAACGACATGAACAACCTGCTGGCCGGCACGGGGATCGGGACGCTGTTCGTGGACCACCAGCTTCGCATCGCGCGCTTTACCCCGGCCATCACCCAAGTCATCAACCTGATCGCCACCGACGTCGGCCGGCCGCTCGAACACGTGGTTGCCAACGTGGTCGGCTACGACACGCTGGTGGAGGACATCCAGACCGTGCTCGACACGTTGTTGTCCAAGGAAGCTGAGGTTCAGGTCAAGAGCGGCAACTGGTTCCTGATGCGCATCCGCGCCTACCGCACGATGGAGAACACGATCGAAGGCGCCGTGGTCACCATGGTGGACATCACCGGGCGCAAGAAAACCGAGGAGTCGCTGCGCCGCAGTGAGGCGCGCCTGAACGCTTTCATCAACCAGGCTTACGCCGGTGTCAGCGAAACCGATCTCGACGGCAACTTCATGTTCGCCAACGACCACTTGTGCAGGATGCTGGGCTACACGCGCGACGAGCTGCTCAAGCGCAGCATGCGCGACATGATCGATCCGAAGGAGGTGGCTGCTTCGATCGCACAGCTCGGGGCACTGGCACAGGGCGGACCCGACTCGCAGATAAGCCGGCAGTATGTGCGCAAGGACGGTTCACGCGTGCGTACGCTCGAGCGCGTCCGGGCGCTACGCGATACAACGGGCAAACCGGTATCGCTGTTGTACATCTCGTTCGATCTCTCAGACCAAAGCTGACGATTCGGCGATCTGGCACGCCGATTGCCGCTTCGCTTGTTTACAGTTCCTCGAGCGCATTCTCCGGCGCTCTGTTGACGGTATTGCGCCGGCTCACCCAGCCAAGTGGCCGGAGCGCAGAATAAGGGCCCGGCGCAGGGACCCATCGTGAACCAACCCACCTCCGATGCAACCGACGCTTCCTTGAACACGGGCGAAGGGATGGCTGACTTGCGCCGGCGCGCCGAGGCGCAGCTCGTCGGCAGATTGCGTGGCCGCCTGGACAAGATCGAAGCCGCTGACGTGGAATGGCTGGTGCACGAACTCGGCGTGCACCAGGTCGAGCTCGAAGCGCAAAACGAACAGCTGTTGCAGGTGCAGGCTGCCCTCGAGGCATCGCGCGACCGCTATGTCGCCTTGTACGAGGAGGCGCCAGTTGGGTATGTCACCACTGGCCTCGACGGCGGCATCGTCGAAGCCAATCACCTTGGCGCGCAAATGATGGGGTTGTCGCTGCCGAACCTGCTTGGGCGACGTTTGGTCGACCATTTTGCGGGCGTCGACCGGCTGCGCTATAGGAAGGCTTGTCAACAACTGCTCCTCGACACGGCGCCCGCGACCGTGGACCTGCAGCTGGTACCCACGCGCGGCACACCGGTACGGGTGACCGCGCGCATCGCCGTGGTCAAGGATGAGCCCGAGCAGGTGCGCCGCTACCGGGTTGCACTGGTCGACGTCACGGAGCGCGCGCACCTGCAGGACCAACGCGCCCACCTGGCGGCCATCGTCGAATCGTCGGACGATGCAATCATCGGGCGCGACCTGGAGGGGCGCATCCTCACGTGGAATTCCGGCGCAACACGCCTGCTCGGCTTCAACGCGAACCAGATGATCGGCCAGCGCATCGACCTCGTGATACCGGCCGAGCGACGGCTCGAGGACGTCGAGCTGTTGCAGCGGTTGCGCAACGGCGCGAAGGCCGCGCCGTACGAGTCGGAAATGCGCCACAGCAACGGCTTGCTTGTGCCGATGCTGATCAGCCTCTCGTCGATCAACGATGAAAGCGGTCAGATGATCGGCTCGTCGATGATCGCCCGCGACATCAGCGAGCGCAAGCGGGTCGAACGCGCGCTGCATAAGCGCCTGCGCCAACTGGACCTGCTCACCCAGGCGGCGCAGGTACTGATCATGGCCGAGCCCGGCGCAACCCCGATGCAGCACGAGTTGTTCGACCGGGTGCGGCTCGCGATGGGCGGCGAGATCTATTTGAACTACGCGATCAGCGCCGATCCGAATCACCTGCGGCTGGAGTCCGAACACGGCCTTTCAGAGGCCATGCGCGCCAGGCTTTCGGTCGCCGCGCTGGACGACTCGCTCTGCGGCATCGCCGCGGCGCGCCGTTCGCCGCTGATCATTGAAAACATGCAGGCGAGCGACCTGCCGCAGGCGCGCATCCTGCAGATCGAAGGGGTACGCAGCTTCGCCGCGTTTCCGTTGCTGGCGCACGGCGAGGTGCACGGCGTGGCGGCCTTCGCATCGACCACGCGCGACCGTTTCCGCGACGGTGATCTGCAGGTGATCCAGACGGTTTGCGATCAGGTTTCGGCGATGCTCGAGCGCGGCAAACTGGTGGAGGAGCTGCACACGCGCGAAGAGTCGCTGAAAGTTGCGGACCGCCGCAAGGACGACTTCATCGCCACCCTCGCACACGAATTGCGCAACCCGTTGGCGCCGATTCGCAACGCGATCGGGATCCTGCGCCAGAGCACCATGCCGGATCCACAGCTTGCGTGGTGTCGCGACGTGATCGAGCGCCAAGTGACGCAGATGACCCTGCTGCTGGAGGACCTGCTGGATGTAAGCCGGGTGACCCGCAACAAGATCGAACTGCGGCGCGAAAAAATCGAGCTGCAACGGGTGGTCGAGGATGCCGTCGAGACCACGCGCCCGCTCATCGATGCGCAGCGGCACCAGCTCGTACTCGAACTGCCGGCCCAGCCGATCGTGGTCTACGGCGACCTGACCCGGCTCACGCAGGTGGTCGGCAACCTGCTCAACAACGCTGCCAAGTACACCGACGTCGGTGGCAAGATAGAGCTCGTCGTCCGGCGCGAAGGCGACGAAGCTTCGATTGTGGTGCGCGACAACGGCATCGGCATCGAGCCGCAACAGGCTGCCTGCATATTCGACATGTTCGCGCAGCTCACACCCGCGCTCGAGCGTTCCCGCGGCGGGCTCGGCATCGGGCTTTCGCTGGCACGCGGCCTGGTGGAGTTGCACGGCGGGCGCATCGAGGCGCGCAGCGAGGGAACCGGGCGCGGCAGCGAATTCACCGTCCACCTCCCAATCGTGCACCAGGCTGCCGATTCCGCCCCGCTGCGCCAGGCGCAACCGTCCTTCGATGTCGGCGCCCGTGCCGGCCGGCGCGTCCTCGTGGTTGATGACAACGCTGATGCCGCGCAGACGCTCGCGACAATGCTGATCCTGTCGGGGCTGGATACGCGGCTCGCGTTCGGCGGCAAGGAAGGCATGCGCATCGCCGAGGAGTGGCGACCCGACGCCGCCGTGATAGACATCGGCATGCCGCAATTCAACGGCTACGAATTGTGTCGCCGCATCCGCGAACAACCCTGGGGCGATCGAATGCTGTTGATCGCGTGCACCGGCTGGGGCCAGAACGAAGATCGCCAGCGCGCGCGCGTGGCGGGCTTCGACGTGCATCTCGTAAAGCCGATCCAGCCGGACGAAGTTCTGCGCATCGTGAGCGCCGGCATTGTGGGCGAGCCGGCATTCGACTGATATCGCGGCGTAGACGGGAACGGTGCTTGCCCTGAACGGCGCGTGAACTTTCCCGACACCAACTCCGCGTCGACCGTCGCCGACCACCTCGACGAAAGCGAAGCGGGCGCGGCGGCCATAACCCGCGACATCGTGACCATCGGCGCATCCGCCGGTGGCGTGGAAACTCTGCGCCGCCTCGTCGGCGCCCTTCCGCAGACCTACGGCGGTGCGATATTCGTGGTGGTTCATGTCGGTGCCGAATCGCGCTCCGAACTGCCGGCGATCCTCAGTCGCGCCGGTCCACTGCCCGCCGTGCTGGCGCAGGATGGCGCGACCATCCGGCGTGGACACATACACGTCGCCCCGCCCGACTTTCACCTGCTCGTGCAGCCGGGTCGTTTGGCGGTCGTGCGCGGGCCGGGTGAGAACCGCCATCGCCCGGCGATCGATCCGCTATTTCGTTCCGCCGCCTGGGCGTATGGCCCGCGTGTGGTCGGGATCGTGTTAAGTGGCAGCCTCGACGACGGCACGGCCGGGCTTTGGGCCATAAAGAGTTGTGGCGGCACGACGGTGGTGCAGGAGCCGAACGAGGCGCTTTATCCGGAGATGCCGAGCAACGCCCTGATGCACAACCGGGTCGACCATCGATTGCTTGTCAACGAGATCGCGCCGCTGCTGGTCCGGCTTGCAGGTGAGCCAGCCCGCGTGCCGGTGCAGCAAGAGCGGCCAGCGTCGATCAGGGACGAAGTCGAATTCACCAGGTTGAACCGTGACATGAATACCATGGGCAACCTCGGCATGCTCTCGCCATTCACGTGTCCGACCTGCCGCGGCGCGCTGTGGGAAATCAATGAAGCAGGACATTTGCGCTATCGCTGCCACACCGGCCACGCGTTCTCGCAGGCCAGCCTCCTGCTCGAGCAGGGAAGCGCTGCCGAAGAGAGCTTGTACGCGGCGCTGCGCACGATCGAGGAAAAAGCCGCTGCCCTGCGGCGCCTTGCACAACACTGGTCAGGTCGTTCCGCCAACCTGCGCGAGGACTACGAGAAGCGCGCCGTGGACCTGGAGTCGATCGCGGAGGTGTTGCGCGGATTGCTCGCGGGCGAAACCATGTAAGCGTGCAGCACCTGGTGCCTACGGGGATGGTCGTGCCCCATGGGACACTTGGATTCAGATCGTGGACCGCTCGTATTGCTCGACGATCAGTTCTGCCGCGCTCAAGAAGTCCGTGCAGCGATGATGCGGCTCGCGCAGCGGCGACATGCGCCATGCGGTCTCATTGCCGACGTCGACCAGAATCGACTTGCAGCCGACCCGGCGGCCGGCCTCCATGTCGTCGAGAACGTCGCCCACGATCCA
>DASQAE010000352.1:0-2493 GCA_035635915.1 Burkholderiaceae bacterium
GAGGGCGCGTTGTTCAGTTGCAGCGTGTATTCGAGGCTGCCGATCTTCTGCGTGCCGATCGGGACGATCAAGTTCTGCGCCGCGAGCGCGGCGGCAACGTCCTGGCCGGAAAGTCCGCGCGCCTGCATCGCCGCGGTGTCGAGATCGATCTGCACCAGGCGCTGCTTGCCGCCGTACGGAAACGGAATCGCCGCGCCCGGCACCGTCACGAGCGGCGTACGCACCGAAGTCACGCCCAGATCGAACAAGTTCTGCTCGGACAAGCCGCGGCCGGAAAGCGCCAGTTGCAGGATCGGCACGGTGGCCGCGTTGTAGTTGAGGATCAGTGGCGGCGTAATGCCGGCCGGCATCTGGCGGACGACTACCTGCGCAATCGCCGTGACCTGCGCGTTCGCGACCGCGACATTGACACCCGGCTGAAAGAAGACCTTGACGATGCCGATGCCGGCATACGAGTTGGCCTCGATGTGCTCGATGTCGTTCACGGTTGTCGTCAGCGCGCGTTGGAACAGCGTGCTGATGCGACCGGCCATCTCTTCCGGCGGCAGCCCCGTGTACTGCCAGGCCACCGCGATCACGGGGATTCGGATCTCGGGAAAAATGTCGGTTGGCGTGCGCGACGCCGTCAACGGCCCGACGATGAGCAGCAGCAGCGCCAACACGATGAAGGTGTACGGACGCCGCAGGGCGACGCGAACGATGCCGACTAGCATCGTGGTGGCTCGCGTTGCGGCCCGAGGCAGGACACCATCGTGTGCCGCCTCAGGTTTTTGCCGCCGTTGACTGCGTCCGCGCCGGCGGTTTCGCGGCAGCGCGTGCGCGCGTCCGCGTTTTTGCCGGCACCGTGGTTGCAATGCCCGTTGCACCTGGCATCAGCGCCTCCAGGTTCGCGTGCATCTGCTGCATGAGGCTGAAAAGTTGCGCGCGGTCGGCCACCGCCATGCGCGAGAACGACTCGGCACGCGCGCGATCGGAAACACGCCATATCTCCTTGAGCACCGCAAGCGCGGGCTCCTGCAGATACAGGCGGCGCGCACGTCGATCGGCGGGATCCGGCCGGCGCTCGATCAAGCCATCGCCTTCCATCCGGTCCAGGATGCGAACGAGCGTCATCGGATCGGTGTCCGTCAGAAACGCCAGTTGCACCTGCGAGATACCCTCGTTACGTTGCAGGTAACAAAGCACCTTGCATTGCGCGAGCGTGAGATTCAGCTCAGTGGCGTGACGCTCGAAATTCAGCGAATAGAGCCGCGTGACGTCCTTGAGAAGGAAGCCGAAATTGCGCAGGGGATCCACTGGGTCGCGGCCAACCGGAAGATAGGTGGCGAGATGGTATCACCTGATATGAACCGGGTTGGGTACCCACCAGCGGCCGGTCAGCGAAATGTCAGGCGCAAGTGAGAATCGCCGCCGGCTTATCAATCGGCGGACAACGCACCCATTCGAACGAGCCGCGAGCAGGACGCGGTCAAGCGCGTTTGCGCAGGAAAACGTGAGTCGCACGTTCGCCCGCGACACTGCGCGCGCATTCATAACCCAAAGCACGCGTGTCGATGCCGTTGAAGAGCTGCTCGCCGGAACCGAGCAAGACAGGTCGGAGCGCAAGGTGCAGTTCGTCGATCAGGGATTCGCGCAGATACTGCTGGACGGTGGCTACACCGCCACCGATACGGACGTCGCGGCCGCCGGCTGCAGCGATCGCCTGCTCTAAAGCGGCGTGAATACCTTCGGTGACAAAACGAAACTCCGTGCCTCCCGCCATCCTGAGCGGTGCCCGCGGGTGATGCGTCAGCACGAAGACAGGCGTGTGGTACGGCGGCTCGTTGCCCCACCAGCCCTTCCAGTTCGCGTCCGGCCACGGGCCCCGGACGGGACCGAACATGTTGCGCCCAAGAATCCAGGCACCGATTCCGGCAAGGCCTTGTTCCGCAATTCCGTTGTCGACCCCGGTCTCTCCGCCCCCAAGGCCTTGCATCTTTCGCCACACACGCGTGGGGACGAACCACTCCATCAACTCGGGGCCGCCGACGCCGAGCGGATTCTGCAGGTCCTGGTTCGGCCCGGCACCGTAGCCATCGATGGAAACGGCGAAGCTTTGGACGCGGACTTTTGCCATGAGATTCCTCGCGAGATAGCGGCGCTCACCATAAGGAACCAGTCAACTAGACGTCCTCGGCGTCGTCGTAGACGTCGAGGTCGCCGGAGTTGCAGCCATCGAAGTATTGCGCACCACCTCTATGTTCTTGGTTTCGGTTGCGGTCATTTTCGTTCTGCTTTTTCAGGCGCCCTAGACGTCAGGCATCCGGATCGCGCTTGGCCGGTGAGCCGACGGCAGCGCGCACTGCGTTCAGCAGGTCCTGCTCAAGGTACGGCTTCGCAACATAGCCGTCGAAACCGACGGCAAGCATCCGTTCACGGTCGCCCTTGCTTGCCATCCCCGTGACCGCGATGATCTTCGTCGCACGGAATTGCGGGTCGGTGCGGAAGTACTGC
>DASQAE010000353.1:0-4882 GCA_035635915.1 Burkholderiaceae bacterium
CGCCGGTATCCGCGCAAGCATCACGACGCTCACGCCGACCCATCCGGCGAGCATCGGCAGCCATGTGCGCTTCCACCCGCCAAACGTCAGTGCCGCGAGGAGCAGCGCGCCCCCTGCTGCGAAGCCGGCGCCCGCGGCAAAAAGCTGTGCGGCATTGCCAATGGCACCAAATAGCAGCGCCCAGAGCGCGACGTCGATCGCGTGCGACGTGAAGTAGGCGATGGCGGGCGGGCTTGAAGGCGCGATCGGCGGGTTCGCGGCCTCAAATTGGTAGGCAAGCACCGCACGGGTGACGATGTTTGTCGCAAACGCTGCGAGCCAAAGCCAGGCGTGAACACCTGCGCCTGCACTGGCGATGGCGGCGCAAGTGGTTATCACGAGGAGCGCCGGAGCACATCGGCGCTCGCGTGCGAGCATCGATCTGAGCTCAGGACCGGCGGGCTGGGGCGAGGCGCTCGTCGGCGGCCGGCTTGCGCCGGTGTTTGTTGATCCTGGCATGTCGATAGGCGGCTTTCTCTCGAACGAGATCCGTTCGTGCTCCCGTTCGCAGCCGGACCCCCGGCACGTCGCGCGTTAATGGGATGCTACGGGGGGTCTAAGAGACCCGCAATTGCCGCAGTCAATCCCGATGCGTAGGTAATCCGTCCGGATGGTGACTGGTCCTACCCTGCAGGGTGGCGGGCTCCGCTGAACGGCGAAAAGCCAGGGATGGGCGGCGGGCATGATTCGCCTGTTCGATAACCCAGCTCGGATCGGACCATTGCCGACGTCTGCCGTCCAAACGTACCGCGGCCGGTTCGCGCCCTCACCGACCGGTCCATTGCACGCAGGCTCGCTGGTCGCGGCGCTGGCGAGTTGGCTCGACGCGCGCGCCCATGCCGGAACCTGGCTTGTACGGATCGAGGACATCGATCCACCGCGCGAGGAAGCCGGTGCCGCGCGCGACATCCTCGAGACACTCGCCGACTTTGGTCTGGTCAGCGACGAACCGGTGCTGTGGCAACACACGCGCCACGAGGCCTACTTGCAAACTCTGGCGCAGCTTGATCGTGCGGGCCACGTTTATGCATGCCAGTGCTCGCGCGCACAAATCGCCGAGTTCGCTACGCGGATTGGTCTGCCGGCCGGAATCTATCCCGGAACCTGTCGCGACCTCGCGCTTGCGCCGGCGCCAGGGCGCGCCTTGCGGCTGCGTGTCGACGAGGCGAGCGTCGGGTTCGTCGATCGCATCTGCGGCCGATTCACGCAACGTCTTGGACACGATGTCGGCGACTTCGTCGTGGTGCGCGCGGACGGGTTGTTCGCCTACCAATTGGCGGTAGTCGTCGATGACGCGCATCAAGGCATCACCGACGTCGTGCGCGGTGCCGACCTGCTCGACAACACGCCGCGCCAGATCGCCTTGCAGCGTGCGCTTGCTGCGCCAGTGCTGCGTTACATGCACGTGCCGGTGGTCCTCGCCGCTGACGGTGCAAAACTGTCGAAGCAGAATGGCGCCGTAGCGCTGGACCGGTCGCGGGTTCTCGCCGAGCTCGCTCGCGCAGGGTCACACCTTGGCGTGCCCGACTTTCGCGCCGACTCACGCGAGGCGTTCCTGCGGCTTGCGACCGACTGGTGGCGCGAGCGCTGGATGCGCCCACCTACAATGGCCACCAAGGAGCGACTCGACGATGGCCGATGACACCGACATTCCCACCCTGCGGCGGATCCTGCATGACAACCAGCGCATCGCGATCGTCGGCATCTCGGCCGAATGGCACCGGCCGAGTTACTTTGCCGGCAAGTACATGCTCGCGCACGGCTACACCGTGATCCCGGTGAATCCCAAGTACGAGTCCGTGCTTGGCCAGCCGTGTTTTCCCAGCCTGCGCGTGGCGCGCGAAAAGGCCGGGCCGATCGATCTGGTCGACTGCTTTCGCCGCGCCGAGGATGTCGAGCCGCTGGTGGAGGAGGCAGTTGCGATCGGCGCCAAGACACTGTGGATGCAGCTGGGCATCGTCAATGAGGCGGCCGCACGCAAGGCGCGCGCTGCCGGGCTGGACGTGGTGATGGATCGTTGCGTGAAGATCGAACATGCGCGCCTGTTCGGCGGCCTCAACTGGGCGGGCGTGAACACACGCGTGATCTCGGCCAAGCGGCCGCGGCAGCTTCCCTACTAGAGGCGCAAATGGCCGATCGCCGCTTCGGTATCGAAACGTTGTGCCTGCACGCTGGACAGTTGCCCGATCCGGTCACCGGCTCGCGCGCACAGCCGATTTATCAGACCACGAGCTACGTGTTCGACTCGGCGGATCACGCCGCGAGCTTGTTCAATCTCCAGACCTTCGGCAACGTCTACTCGCGCATCAGCAACCCCACGGTCGCTGTGCTGGAAGAGCGCGTGGCGGCGCTTGAGAACGGTCGCGCTTCGGTCGCAACCGCCAGCGGCATGGCAGCGCAGATGACCGGCATACTCGCAATCGTGCAGCCGGGCGAGCACATCGTTGCCTCGTCGCTGCTTTATGGCGGCACCTACTCGCAGTTCGCCGTCACGCTACCCAAAATGGGAATCGAAACGACGTTCGTCGATCCCGACGAGCCGGAAAACTTTCGCCGTGCGATCCGCCCCAACACGCGCCTTGTCTACGCCGAAACGCTGGGCAATCCCAAGATCAACGTGCTCGATATCGAAGCGGTGGCGAACATCGCGCACAACGCGAAGATCCCGCTGATGATCGACAACACGATGGCCTCGCCCTATCTCACGCGGCCGTTCGACTGGGGCGCCGACATCGTGGTGCACTCGGCGACCAAGTATCTGGGCGGACACGGCACGACGATCGGCGGCGTGCTGGTGGAAAGCGGCCGCTTCAACTGGGCCAACGGCAATTTCCCCGACATGGTCGCTCCCAGCAAGGGTTATCACGGCGTGAAGTTCTGGGAAACGTTCGGCGACTTCGCGTACACGATGAAGGCACGGTTCGAGGTCGTGCGCGTGCACGGTTCGTCACTGGCGCCGTTGTCGGCCTGGCTGCTGCTGCAGGGACTCGAGACGTTGCACTTGCGCATGGACCGGCATGTCGCCAACGCGCGCAAGGTGGCCGAGTACCTGGAGCAACATCCGCGCGTCGCGTGGGTGAACTGGCCGGGGCTCAAATCGAGCCCGTACTACGCGCTGGCGCGCAAATATCTCCGGCCCGTCGACGGCGAGCCGGGTGCCTCGAGCGTGATGACGTTTGGCATCAAGGGCGGCACCGGGCGCAGTTCGAGTCAGGCCGCGGAGAAGTTCATCGACAGCCTGCAGTTCGTTTCGCATCTCGCCAACATCGGCGACGCAAAATCGCTCGTGATTCACCCGGCGTCAACGACGCACCGGCAGCTGTCGGAAGAGGAGCAGCGTGCGGCAGGTGTGCTGCCGGAGATGATCCGTCTGTCGATCGGGATTGAATCGATCGACGACATTCTGTGGGATCTCGAGCAGGCGCTCAGCCGCGGTGCCTGATCGGCACTAGCGTTTGCTGCCGCCGAGAAGTGCGGCCACCTTCGCCGGTTTGCGCTCGCGCGTTTCGGGAGTCTCATCGGCCGGGACCGCGACGTTCGCCGTCGCCGTTTCCGCGACGCGCTCCTCGTACGGCTTGGTGAAAAAATCGTCGAGCGGTGCCTGAGCCGCGCCGCGTTCCGTAGCCTCGCGCCTGCCGGTGCGTTCGCGCCGGCCCGAGCGTTCGCCACGTTCAGCGCGCTCCATTTCGAGCGGCCTGGTAGTGAATTTCTGCTTGGTCAACCTCTCGATCGCCACGACACCGCGCTCGTCGGCGCCGGTGGCCAGCATGATCGCAAGGCCGGATGCACCTGCGCGACCGGTGCGTCCGATTCGATGAACATAATCCTCGGCGCTAAACGGGACGTCGTAGTTGATCACGACCGGCAGCTCGACGATGTCGAGCCCGCGCGCCGCGACATCGGTGGCGACCAGGATTTCGATCGCGCCCTGCTTGAATCCTTCGAGCGCCTTCATGCGCTCTTCCTGCGTCTTGTCGCCGTGGATGGCATCGGCGTTGACGCCGGCCTTCTGCAGCTGGCGCGCGAGACGGCGGCACTCGATCTTGGCGTTGACGAAAACCAGCACCTGCTTCAGCGCGCCTCCGTCCGGTCCGCGCGTGCGCAGAATATCGAGCAGGGCATCGGTTTTTTGCGATTCGTGCACCTTGAACACTTCTTGCGTGATGTGTTCTGCGGTGGCATTGCGGCGTGCCACTTCGATCAACTGCGGATCGCGCAGGAAGTTGTTGGCGAGTCTTTTTATCTCTTCCAAGAACGTCGCCGAGAACATCAGGCTCTGGCGCTCACGTGGCAGCAGGTTGAGGATGCGCGAAATGTCGGGCAGAAAGCCCATGTCGAGCATTCGATCAGCCTCGTCGAGCACGACGATCTGGACCTGCGACAAGCTGGTGTTCTTCTGCTGAATGTGATCGAGCAGTCGACCGGGCGTCGCGATCACCACTTCGACCCCGCTACGCAACGCCGCCGTCTGCGGATCCATGTCGACGCCACCGTACACCACCGCCACGCGCAGCGCGGTCTTGGATGCGTAGCGCTTGATGTTGTCGGCGACCTGCTCCGCCAGTTCGCGCGTAGGCGTGAGCACCAGGCCGCGCACCGGATGGCGCGCCGGCGACATGCTGGTATTGGCTTGCGGCAACAACCGCTGCAGCATCGGCAGGCCGAAACCCGCCGTCTTGCCGGTGCCGGTCTGCGCCGCGCCCATTACGTCGCGGCCCTTAAGCACTACCGGAATCGCCTTCGCCTGGATCGGCGTCGGTGTTGCGTAGCCCATCTCGGTGATCGCTGTCAGCAGCAGCGGATCGAGGCCGAAATGGGTGAAGTCCTTCGGGTCAGACATGCG
>DASQAE010000354.1:0-2284 GCA_035635915.1 Burkholderiaceae bacterium
AGAGCGTTGCCGGTTTTCACTCGACGAGCTGCGCTATGAGTATCCCGAGGAATTAGTCCCCGCGGGCGAAACACCGACCACATACCTGCGCCGCGCGACTTACGAGCAGGCAGTCCGGCGTTATCCGCAAGGAATGCCTGAATCGGTGCGTGCGCTCGTCGAGTACGAGCTGAAGCTCATCGAAGACCTGCAGTACGAACCGTACTTTCTCACGGTCTACGACATCGTCAGGTTCGCCCGCTCGCAGAAAATCCTGTGCCAGGGGCGCGGCTCTGCGGCCAACTCCGCGGTCTGCTACTGCCTCGGTATCACCGAGGTCGATCCGGCACGTGGGGCCGTGCTGTTCGAACGCTTCATCAGCAAGGAGCGCAACGAACCGCCCGATATCGACGTCGACTTCGAGCACCAGCGGCGCGAAGAAGTGATGCAGTACATCTACGCCAAGTACGGCCGTCAGCGCGCAGCGCTGACGGCTGCGCTGCATACGTATCGCCCGCGCGGTGCGGTGCGCGATATCGGCAAGGCGCTGGGCCTCTCGCTCGACCAGGTCGACAAACTCGCCAAGACGATGGCGTGGTGGGATGGCCGCAAGATCCGCTCCGAGCGGCTGCTTGAAGCCGGCTTCGATCCCGCCAATCCGGTCATCGCGCAGGTGGTCGAGCTGGCGCAAGAGCTGGTCGGTTTCCCGCGCCATTTATCGCAGCATTCAGGCGGTTTTGTGATCGCACGCGATCGGCTCGATCGCCTGGTGCCGATCGAAAACGCGGCGATGGACGAGCGCACCGTGATCCAGTGGGACAAGGACGATCTCGATGCGCTGGGCCTGCTGAAGATCGACGTGCTCGCAATCGGCATGCTCTCGTGCATACGGCGCGCGCTCGATCACATCAACGGCTTTTATGCCCGCACGTCGCAAACGACGGTGCCGGAACCCGGCTTCGCTCATCGGCTAGGCAATCATCCGCTCGAACTGGGCACCATCCCGGCTGAAGACAAACGCGTGTACGCCATGCTGTGCAACGGCGATTCGCTCGGCGTGTTCCAGGTCGAATCACGCGCACAGATGAACATGCTGCCGCGCCTGCGCCCGGAGGAGTTCTACGACCTGGTGATCGAAGTCGCAATCGTGCGCCCCGGTCCGATCCAGGGCGGCATGGTGCATCCGTACCTGAAACGGCGCCAGGGCATCGAAGACGTCACGTACCCGTCGGAAGAGGTCAAATCGGTGCTCGAGCGAACGCTCGGCGTATCGATCTTCCAGGAGCAGGTGATGCAACTTGCGGTGGTCGCCGCCGGCTTCACGCCGGGCGAAGCCGACAAGCTGCGGCGTGCAATGGCTGCGTGGAAACGCAAGGGCGGCATCGGCCCTTTTCGCGACAAACTGATCAGCGGCATGCTGGCACGCGGCTACACGGCCGAATACGCGGAGCAGATCTACCGCCAGATCCAGGGCTTCGGTGAATACGGTTTCCCGGAGAGTCACGCGGCGAGTTTTGCCCTGCTCGTTTATTCGTCCTCGTGGCTCAAATGCCATGAACCGGCAGCGTTCTGCGCGGCCCTGCTCGATTCGCAGCCGCTCGGCTTTTATGCGCCGGCGCAGATCGTGCGTGACGCACAGAAACACGGTGTCGAGGTACGGCCGATCGATGTCACAGTCAGCGACTGGAATTGCACGCTCGAGCCCATGCCGGATGATCCGGGGCGGCCCGCTATGCGGCTCGGTCTGGAACTGGTCAGCGGCTTCAACGAAGCCGCCGCGCGGCGCATTGTCACGGCGCGCAACGAACGTCCGTTTGCAGACGTGGCCGACCTCAATCGGCGCGCCAACCTCGATCGAGGCGAACTCAACGCACTGGCCACGGCCGACGCGTTTGCACCGTTGATCGGCCATCGGCGCCAGGCGCTGTGGGCCACGCTCGGGCTGGCAGCCGATGCTCCACGTACGGCACCGCTGACGGCGGGCACATCGATCCGTGAAAGCCAGATCGACCTGTTGCCGCCCAGCGAAGGGCAGAACATCGTCGCGGATTACGAGCGCACGTCGCTTACTTTGCGGCGCCACCCGCTGGCATTGCTGCGCAGCCGCTTCGATGCAATGCGCCTGGTATCGGCCGCCGACATCGCAAAAGCGCGCCACAAACAGCCGATTCGCACCACCGGCATCGTCACCTGTCGCCAGCGGCCGTCAACGGCTAGCGGCGTCACCTTCGTCACTCTGGAGGATGAGACGGGCACCATCAACGTGGTGGTATGGCGGACCACTGCGGAACAGTATCGGCGCGAG
>DASQAE010000355.1:0-6751 GCA_035635915.1 Burkholderiaceae bacterium
CATCGTGCGCCGCGCGCTCCGCCTTGCTGGCGAGTGCGCTTGTGCCGCGGCATTCGAGCAGCAGCTCGGAGATACGTTGAAAGATCTCCGAACCCTTGATCTTCAGCATCGAAGTCATGGGACCCAGCGAACCTTTGGCGCGCCCTTCGGCAAGCACGCGCAGGTTGGTGATTTCGAGTGCCATCAGATCGATCTCGACCTCGGCCAACCGCGCCGCAAACAACGGATCGTCCGCGAGCGGCTTGCGGTTGCGCCGCGATTCGCGCGCCAGACGCTTGGCGCGCGCCAGCTCGCGTTTATTGACGCCGATGCCTGCGATGTTCGTGCGTTCGTGTTCGAGCAGGTACTTGGCGATGGTCCAGCCCTGGTTTTCCGCGCCCACTAGTTGATCTATCGGGATCTCGACGTCGTCGAGGAACACCTCGTTCACCTCGTGTGCACCGTCGAGCATGATGATCGGCCGTACCGTCACGCCTTTCGATTTCATGTCGAGCAGAACAAAACTGATGCCCTCCTGCTTCTTCGCTTCCGGATCGGTGCGCACCAGGCAGAACATCCAGTCTGCGTATTGCGCAAGCGTGGTCCACGTCTTCTGGCCGCTGATCACGTAACGGTCGCCTTTTTTTACCGCGCGTGTCGACAACCCGGCGAGATCGCTCCCGGCGCCGGGCTCGGAGTAGCCCTGGCACCACCAGTCTTCCGCCGAAGGAATACGCGGCAGGAAGCGGCGTTTCTGCGCCTCGTTGCCGAATTTCATCAGCACCGGCGCGACCATGCGCAGGCCGAACGGCAGCTGGCGCGGCGCGCCCGCCAATGCAGCCTCTTCCTCGAAGATGTGCTGGCGGATCGGGTCCCATCCCGGTCCGCCCCACTCTTTGGGCCAACTCGCCGCGCCCCAACCCTTGGCGTGCAGGATCTTCTGCCAGCGCAGCATGTGATCGCGATTGGCGCGTTCGCCGGCCTCGATGGTTTCGCGGATGTCGGGCGGCATCGCCGTGCGCATGAACTCACGCACCTCGCGGCGAAATGTCTCCTCTTCCGGTGTGAAGCTCAGGTCCATTGATGGCTCCCGAAAAATCTAGTCCGCATGCGTCAGTGACAGTCCAAGCGTCGCACGGCGGGTGAGCCACGTGCTTGCGCGGTAGCGCGGGTCACCGGTGGCAAGCAGCAATCCGTCGAGGATACGGCGCACGATCGGCGCGCCGACAACGTCGCCCCACGCGAGCGGTCCGTGCGGATAACCGAGGCCAAGCTGTACCGCACGATCGATGTCCGCCGGCACAGCGATTCGTTGCTCAGCAATCGCACAGGTGATGTTCACGATATGCGCGACCACACGCTGCCCGATCAGCCCGGTCGAATCGCGCACCAGATGCACGACCACGCCCGGCGCCGCGAATGCGGCACGCGCGCGTTCGCGCCATTCGGTTGCAAGCGCCGGACTGGCGAAAAGGCATTGCACCTTGCGGCCCGGAAACACTGCGTCGTATCCCACGGTCCGGCGCGCATCAAGGCCGCCGGCGGCGATTGCCGCGGTGGTATCGGCGCCGATCGGTGCTGCCACGATCAGGCTTTCGCCCGCAGGTCGGACGCCGGTATCCAACTGCACGTCCGGCGCAAGCGCGGCGCGCACCGATGACGCGGCGGTGCCGGCGGCCGGGTCAATCCAGACCCGGGGCGGGGTCACGCTCGGCGGTGCCGGGTCGGGCGGACGCTGTTGCTGACCGTCGACGTAGCGATAAAAACCCGCGCCGCGCTTGCGTCCGAACAATCCGCCTTCGAGCATCCGGCGCGTCAGTACCTGCGGCCGAAAGCGCGGCTCCTCGAAGTACTGGTGATAGATCGATTCCATCACCGGATGCGAGACGTCCAGCCCGGTCAGATCCAGCAACTCGCATGGGCCGAGCTTGAACCCGCAGGCGTCACGCAGGACGGCATCGAGGACCGCCGGTTCACACACGCCTTCGGCGAGGATGCGCAGCCCTTCGGTGCCGTACCCGCGCCCGGCGTGATTGACGATAAAACCCGGCGTGTCGAGCGCACGCACCGCGGTGTGGCCGAACCGCTGCGTCAGTTGCATGAGCGCCTCGCACACGCGCGGATCGGTACGCAATGCCGCGATCACCTCGACCACTTTCATGACGGGCGCCGGATTGAAGAAGTGGTATCCGGCAACACGTTCCGGCCGCGTACACGCAGCGGCAATCGCTGTGACGGAGAGCGAGCTCGTATTGGTGGCGAGAATGGCGCCACTCGCAACGTGGCGCTCGAGTTCGGCGAACAGCGCGCACTTCGTTGCGAGATCCTCGATCACCGCTTCGACGACGATGGTGGCAGGTGCCAGATCTCCGATCGCACTCGCCGGGCGCAGACGTTCGACGAGTGCGCCGGCAGCGTTGGGATCGACCTTGCCGCGCGCCACCAGCTTGGCGAGATCGGCCGCGATCGTCGACTTTGCCGCCTCGGCAGCGCCTGCTTGCGCATCGAATAGGCAAACCTGCAGATCCGCCTGTGCGAGTACTTGTGCAATGCCACGCCCCATGGCACCGCAGCCGACGACCGCGGCCGTGGCTCCCGCGCGCACCGCTTGCTCGAAGGACGAATCACTGGACATGGCGAACGGAACTGCGCTGGCACCGGGACGCTGCATGATAAGGCCGACCAACGTCCATCCAGGGTTAACGCGTGTCGCAACGCACTCATCGCACCCGAGTACGCAAGCGATCTCCCGGAACTGCTTACACTGCCGGCCTGTGCGACCATCTGAGCGTCGCAGGCAAGTCGTGCCCGATCCACCGGGCCATGCCACGGGTGAGTTTCGCGAGGAGATCTTGCATGCAACGACCGTCGTTGACGATTGCGCTGGGCGCCGCCTTGCTGGTGGCCGCGTTCGGCGCGCAGGCACAAAACAAGCTGAAAGTGGGCTTCATGCTGCCCTACACGGGCACGTATGCAGCCCTTGGAACCGCGATCGAAAATGGGTTCCGGCTGCATGTACAGGAACTCGGCGGCAAGCTCGGCGGGCGCGAAATCGAATACTTCAAGGTCGACGACGAGTCCGATCCTTCCAAGGCCACCGACTACGTCAACCGCTTGATCAAGCGCGATCAGGTCGACGTGATCGTCGGCACCGTGCATTCGGGCGTCGCGATGGCGATGGCCAAGGCGGTGCGCGAAAGCGGCACGCTGCTGATCGTGCCCAATGCCGGCGCAGGTGCAGTGACCGGAGCGATGTGCGCACCGAACATCTTCCGCACCTCGTTTTCCAACTGGCAGCCCGGTTTTGCGATGGGCAAGGTCGCGGCCGAGCGCAAATACAAGACCGCGGTCACCATCACGTGGAAATATGCGGCCGGCGATGAGATGGTGGAGGGCTTCAAAGAGGCGTTCGAAAAAGACGGCGGCAAAGTGCTGAAAGACCTGACGGTGCCGTTTCCCACGGTCGAGTGGCAGGCGCTTCTCACCGAAATCGCCGCCACCAAACCCGACATCGTTTATTCGTTCTTCGCCGGCGGCGGCGCAGTGAAGTTCGTCAAGGACTACGCGGCCGCGGGCCTTGCCAAAACGATCCCGTTGATGGGACCTGGATTTCTCACCGACGGAACGCTCGACGCGCAGGGTGATTCGGCGCAAGGCATGTTCACTACGTTGCACTACGCCGACAGCCTGAATACGGCGCGCGACAACGCGTTCCGGCTGAACTACGCCAAAACCTTCAAGCTGCAACCCGACGTGTATGCGGTTCAGGGATACGACGCGGCACAACTGCTGGCCGCGGGCCTGGCGGCGGTCAAGGGCGACGTGAGCAAGCGCAACGATCTCGTAGCGGCGATGGAGAAAACCAGGATCGACAGCCCGCGGGGACCGTTCACGCTGAGCAAAGCGCACAACCCGGTGCAGGACTTTTATCTGCGCAAGGTCGAAGGCAAGGAGAACAAGGTCGTGGGCGTGGCGGTAAAAGGTCTTGCCGATCCGGCTCGTGGCTGCCGCATGTAAACCTTGGGGCAAGCGTCGACGCAAAGAGCGCGCCTTGGGCGCGCTTTTTCGTCGCGGTGACGGACGTCACAAATGAACGCGACGACGTTCCTGGTGCAATGCCTGAACGCAGTTCAATACGGACTGCTGCTGTTTCTCGTCGCAAGCGGCCTCACCTTGATCTTCGGCGCGATGAACATCATCAATCTCGCGCACGGCAGCTTCTACATGGTCGGTGCCTACATGGCGTATGCGCTGGCGCCATGGGTAGGCCTTTACCTCGGTGGCGGTTTTTTCACCACGCTGCTGGTCGGGCTGCTGCTTTCGATCGCACTCGGCTACCTGCTCGAATGGGCCTTTTTCAGCCTGCTTTATGAACGCGAGCACCTGCAACAGGTGCTGATGACCTACGGGCTCATCCTGATCTTCGAGGAACTGCGCAGCATCCTCGCCGGCGACGACGTGCACGGGGTGCAGATGCCGGACTGGCTCGCGGGCACGATCCCGCTGGGCAGCCTCATGACCTACCCGGTGTATCGGCTCTTCATTTCAGCCGTGTGTCTGCTGGTCGCACTCGGCATGTACCTGGTGCTTTCGCGCACACGCCTTGGCATGGCAGTGCGCGCAGGCAGCGTCAACCGCGAGATGACGCAGTCGCTCGGCGTCAACATCGACCTGCTTTATCGCGTCGTTTTTGCAGCGGGCGTTGCGCTCGCAGTGCTGGCGGGGATGATCGCCGCCCCGGTTTCGTCGGTCTACCCGGGCATGGGGAACCAGGTGCTGATCATCTGCTTCGTCGTCGTGGTGATCGGCGGCATCGGCTCCGTGCGCGGTGCGTTCGTCGCGGCCCTGCTGGTGGGGCTCGTCGATACGTTCGGCAAGGTCTTTTTCCAGGAAGCAGCCGGCGTGCTCGTCTACCTGATGATGGCGGCGATCCTGCTGTGGAAACCCGAAGGCCTGTTCCGCCAGGGATGACGATGCCGATCTTCGCGCGCCAAGGATTCGCCGCGTTGCTCGTGGTCGCGGTGCTCGCCGCATTTCCGCTGGTCGGCGGCAAGTACGAAATCGATCTGATCGCAAAGATCCTGGTGCTGGCGATTTTTGCGCTGAGCCTCGAACTGCTGGTCGGCCAGACCGGATTGGTCAGCTTTGGTCACGCGGCATTTTTTGGCCTTGGTGCATACACCACGGCACTGCTGTTGCAGGATCCGGATCCGCGTTCGTTCTGGCTGGTAGTGATCACGGCGATGCTGGTTGCCGGCCTGTACGCGCTACCTGTCGCAGCACTCTCGCTGCGCACGCGCGGCGTGTACTTCATCATGGTCACGCTCGCGTTTGCGCAGCTCGTCTACTACGTCTTTCACGACACCAAGATCGCCAAGGGCAGTGACGGCATCTATCTCACGGGCGTGCCGGAGATTTCGTTTGCCGGCTGGATCCCGTTCGATGTGACCAAGTCGCTGCCGTTTTATTACGTGGTGCTGGTGCTGCTGTGTCTCGTCTACGTGTTCCTTGCGACCCTCGGCCAGTCGCGTTTCGGCCGCGCGCTCGCCGGGATCCGGGTCAACGAACAACGCATGCGCGCCGCTGGATTCGCAACGTATCCGTACAAGATCGCGGCGTTCGTGATCGCGGCGATGCTGGCGGGGTTGGCGGGATTTCTGAAGGCCACCAAGGATGGTTACGTGAACCCGGAGATGCTCGCGTGGCACGAGTCCGGCGCCGTGCTGCTGATGATCATCCTCGGCGGACTCGGCAAGCTGCGCGGCGCCGTCATCGGCGCATTCGCGTTCGTGTTGCTGCAGGAGTTTTTCAAGAACGATGCGGTGTTCGGCGAGTTCGCCAAACGCTGGCAGCTGTTGCTCGGTTTCACCATCATCGCCTGCGTGCTGTTGCTGCCGCACGGCCTGGTCGGCCTGCCCGCGCGCCTGCGCCGGCGCGAGCGCGAAAATGGCTGACGCACTGCTCGTCGCGCGCGGCATCACGCGCCGCTTCGGCGGCCTGGTCGCGGTCAATGCCGTGTCGCTCGAGCTCGAGCAGGGTAACGTACACGCGGTGATCGGCACCAACGGCGCCGGCAAGTCGACGCTGATCAACATTCTCTCGGGTGAAATCGCCGCAACCGCGGGTACGGTGCAGTTGCTCGGGCACGACGTCACGGCGCTGTCGCAACCACGGCGCGCGTTGCTTGGACTCGGGCGCAGTTACCAGCGCAGCACGATCTTTCCGCATTTCACGGTCGCGGAGAACTGCCGCCTCGCCGCACAAGCGAAGCGGCAGCGCCCGTGGGCGATCTGGGAACTCGCGCGGGTTTGTCCCGAAGCGACACGACGCGCGCGCAGCGCGATCGAACGGGCAGGTCTGGCGCCGGATGCCGAGCGCCTGGCGGGCAGCCTGCCGCACGGTCGCAAGCGCCAGCTCGAGATCGCACTTTGCCTCGCCATCACGCCGCGCGTGCTGCTGCTCGACGAACCGCTCGCGGGCATGGGCGCCGAGGAAACGGAGCGCATGCTCGCCCTGCTCGCGCATCTGAAGTCCGATCACGCGATCCTGCTGGTCGAACACGACATGGATGCCGTGTTCCGCGTTGCAGATCGCATCACCGTGATGGTCAACGGCGTCGCGATCGCCAGCGACACGCCGGAAAAGGTGCGCGCCAATCCGGAAGTGCAACGCGCCTATCTCGGCGAAGGCCACTGAGCCAGGCGCCATGCAACCGCTGCTCGAAGCCGAATCGGTGCACACGTTCTACGGCGAAAGTCACGTCCTGCAGGGC
>DASQAE010000356.1:0-6379 GCA_035635915.1 Burkholderiaceae bacterium
TGCTGCTCTCGATCCTGCCCGCCGATGCAGTGCTCGAGGCCAAGCTCCTCGTGCCGAGCCGCGCGATCGGCTTCATCGCCGCCGGCGATCAGGTGTCGGTGCGCTATCAAGCCTTTCCGTATCAACGCTTCGGCAGCTTCAAGGGCCGCGTGACCGCGATTCCACGCACCATGACCGCGCCGAACGAAGCGGAAACCCCCGTCGCGCTGAACGAATCGGTCTACCGCGTGACGGTTGCGCTGGACGACCAGCGCGTGCGCGGCGCCCGGATCGACGTCGCGCTGCAGGCGGGAATGCTGCTTGACGCCGACATCTGGCTCGAGCGCCGACGCCTGGTCGAGTGGTTGTTCGAGCCACTTTTTACCGTCGCGGGCAGGGTCTGAACATGGCCCAACTGCTCAGCTTTTCCGGCCGCAAGGCGACACCGGTGATCGTCCAGACCGAGGGCGCCGAATGCGGTCTTGCCTGTCTGACGATGGTGGCAGCGTTTCACGGCTACGACACCGATCTCGCGACGCTGCGACGGCGCCATCCGATCTCGCTCAAAGGCGCCACCATGGCGCATCTGATTCAGATTGCCGCGGGGCTCGAACTAGCTGCGCGTCCGGTCAAGGTCGAGCTGCAGGACCTGGACGGGTTGGCCCTGCCCGCGATCCTGCATTGGGACTTCAATCACTTCGTGGTGCTGGTTGGCGTGCAGCGCGGGCGCGCAGTGATCCACGATCCTGCACGCGGCCGCTGCGAAGTCGACCTTGCCGAGGTGTCGCGTCATTTCACCGGCGTGTGCCTGGAGTTGGCGCCGGCAAGCGGCTTTCGCCCGCGCAAGGAGCGGCAACAAGTCGCGGTGCTCGACCTGCTTGGACGCATGAACGGCATCAAGGGAACGGTGGCGCAGATCCTGGCGATGGCCGCTGCGCTCGAGTTGTTCGCCGTTCTGACTCCGTTTTTCATGCAACTCGTGGTCGACGAAGGTGTGGTTGCGCAGGATCACGATCTGATCGCGGTGCTGGGCGTCGGGTTCCTGTTGCTCGCGCTGATCCAGGTCGGTGTTACGGCGGCGCGGGCGTGGGTGGTGATGGTGCTTGGGACGACGCTGAACATGCAGGTGGTGGTGCGGCTCTTTTCTCATCTGCTGCAGCTGCCGATGAGCTTCTTCGAGAAGCGCCATCTTGGCGACATCAACTCGCGCTTCGAGTCGCTCAGCGTCATCCAGCGCACGCTCACCACCAGCTTTATCGAGGCAATTGTCGACGGAGGGATGGCACTCATCACGGTGTTCGTGATGTTTGCCTACAGTTGGCGCCTCACATTGATCGTCGGCGCTGCCGCCGCGCTCTACGCGGCGCTGCGTTGCGTGCTGTTCGCTCCGTTGCAACAGGCGCAGAACGAGCAGATCGCGCACGCTGCGCGCCAACAGAGCAGCTTCCTGGAGACGGTGCGCGGCATCCAGAGCGTGAAGCTCTTCAACCGCCAGCTCCAGCGCGGCACCGCGCATACCCACCTCCTGGCAGCGAACGTCAACGCCGGCATCCGGGTTCAGCGCCTCACGATCCTCTATCACGCGCTAAACGGACTGCTGTTCGGGGTCGAGAACATCGCGGTCATCTGGCTCGGCGCGGCGCTGGTGGTCAACGGCACACTCTCGCTCGGCATGCTGTTCGCATTCGTCGCGTTCAAGCAGCAGTTCACCTCACGCATTGCGGCATTCGTCGACAAGGGCATCGATTTCCACATGCTTGGACTGCATGCGGAACGCGTCGGCGACATCGCATTGACACAACGCGAACCGGAAGGCGCGGTCGACGTTTTTCCGACGCTCAAACGCGCCGACATCGAATTGCGCAACGTCGGCTTCCGTTATTCGGATTTCGAAGCGCCGATCCTGCACAACGTGAACCTGCGCATCGAGGAAGGCGAGTCGGTCGCAATCATCGGGCCTTCGGGCTGCGGCAAAACGACGCTGCTGAAACTGATCCTCGGCCTGCTTACCCCCACCGAAGGCGAGGTGCTGATCGGCGGCGTCAACATCAACCGCCTGGGTACGCGTTATCGCGACCTGATCGGCGCGGTCATGCAGGAAGACGAACTGTTCGCCGGTTCGATCGCGGAGAACATCTGCTTCTTCGATCTCGAGCCGGACCGGCTGCGCATTGAAGCCTGCGCCAAGTTGGCGGCGATCGAGTCCGACATCGTGGCGATGCCGATGGGCTACAACACCCTGATCGGCGAGATGGGCACGGTTCTCTCCGGCGGTCAGAAACAACGCGTGTTGCTGGCGCGCGCCCTCTACAAGCAGCCGCGCGTGCTGGCGCTGGACGAAGCGACCAGTCACCTCGACGTGGCGCGCGAGCGCAGCGTCAACGAAGCCGTGCGTGGCCTGAGGCTCACGCGAATCATCATCGCTCATCGACCCGAGACGATCAGCATGGCCGGGCGCGTGGTCGCCCTGCGGGATCGGCGAGCGGAAAACCATTTGCGTCGTGTCGCGAGCGCGTGATGCCAGCGCTCGCCATGACCCCCAACGTATCCGCCGCACCGGCTTTGCCGGCGCTGCGGGTCGTCGCCTCTCGCCTCGGCGAGAGTGAGTCTCGCGCAGAAGACTCGATCCTTCCCTCTCAAACTTTCAGGAGTTTCAAATGAACGTTACCAAGCAACAGCAAGTGAAGGCGCCGCGTATCCGTGTCGGCGAACTCTCCGAAGTCGGCGCCACGCTGACCGTGGAGGAACTGAACGCCATCTCCGGAGCGCGCCCAGCGGAAGGGCGCGGGAGCTGGAGGAGCGGCGCGTCGCACGGCATCGACGAGTGGACGATCAACTAAGCGTAATTCGCTGAACGCAGCGCGCCGGCCGACCGGCCGGAGGTCGGCGCCTCGCAACTTGCTTACTGGAACGGCAACCGATGATCCTGATCGTAACGGCGCCCGGCGATCAACCGGCAAACGAGGTCGAAGCCCTGTTGCGCCAGCGCGGCGCACACGTGGTGCGCTTCGACGCAGCCGACTTTCCGGCGCGTGCACGCGTCAGCGTGTCGTTTCGCGCGAACAAGCCGCGCTACACGCTGCGAGTCGATGATCAGGAAGTGCAATTCGATCAACTATCCGCGGTCTGGTACCGCAAGCCCGGATCCCCCGCGGCGGCGAGCGCGATCGTCGATCCGGAAGTACGCGCGGTTATCGAGCAGGATTGCCGCGACTTCCTCACCTCGGTGTGGGACTCGCTCGGCTGTTTCATGTTGCCCGGCGCGCCTTCGGTGATGAAGGCGGCGCAGCTCAAGGCATCGCAGATGTGCCGTGCCAAGGCGCTCGGATTCGAAGTGCCGGCCACGCTTTTCACCAACGATCCGCAGGTTTTCCTCGATCTGTACCGCGAACAAAATGGGCGGCTGATCAGCAAGATCACCGGCGCGCTTGCATTGCGCGCACGTTTCGGTACCGAATTCGGTCGTTTGACCGACATGGTCTCGGCGCGCGACGTCGCGTACGCCGATGCAGTCGCATATTGCCCGATCGTGCTGCAGGCTTACGTGCCGAAGAAGCTGGAAGTGCGCGTCACGGTCGTGGGGCAGCGCGTATTCGCGGCGGAAATTCATTCGCAGGCGACGCATCGCACGCGCATCGACTGGCGGCGCTACGACCTTGCGGCCACGCCGCACTACCCGCACACGTTGCCGCACGACGTCGCGGCACGTTGCAGCAGGCTTGTCGCGGAGTCCGGCCTGACGTTTGGCACCATCGATCTGATCCTCACGCCGGAAGGACGTTACGTGTTCCTCGAACTTAATCCGGCCGGCGAATACGCCTGGATCGAAGATCTGACCGGGCTCCCGATCAGCGAAGCCATCGCCGATGCCTTGTTCGAGAATGAAAAAGCGCACGCGGCGCAAACCAGGGAGGAACCGGCTCATGCATGAAGCCAACCACCATGTTCTGCAGGACGTGCTCGGATACCTGCAAGGACTCGTCGGCGAGCGGGCCGATCCGGACGTCGCGCTGCGCCGCCTGACGCCGGTGCGCGACCGGCATCCGGGCACCTCGATCGACGTCGTCTGGGAGGATCAGGCCTTCGACGGCTCGATGCACTACGACGCGCTGATCCGTCCTCCCGGCGGACGGACGATTTCGCTCAGCGTCTGCGCCGCCACCGAATTGCCATGGCCGCTGCGCGGCTTGCAACGCTGGCGCGACTCGGATCTGCTACGCGTCAACGGCATCACCTTGCCGGTCGCAGACGCAGTCGCCCAGCTCGACTTGTTATGGGAGAAGACAGAACTGATGCGGCGCCTGATCGACAGCTGCCTGATCGAAGAGGCATTGCGCCAGTCGCCGGTCGAAGTCGACGACGACGACGTGCAGGCGGCGCTGGACGCAATGCGACGCGGCCGCCGGCTCTACACCATCGCCGACACGGAAGCGTGGATGAAGAGCACCGGCATGACCTGGCAGACGCTGGAAGAAACGGCCACCAACCTGGCGCGCACCGCGAAACTGCGCGATCGAATCGTCGGCGATCGTGTCGACAGCTCCTTCGCACAGAATCGCGCCGCGTTCGACACGATCGCGTTCGCGCTGGTGCGGGTGTCGTCGCAACGGCGCGCCACCGAACTTGCCGAAACCGTGCGCAACGGCGGCGCGACGCTTCTGGACGCGGCACAACGCGCTTTCCTGCTCAGCGCGGGCGAAGGACTGCAACCCGTGCTGCGCAGGGCGCGGCGTCATCAGGTGCGTGCAGAGTTCGGCAGCGAGGCACTGACGGCGCTTGGCGATATTGCCGCGGGCGATTTCGAAACCGGTTGCCTGATCGGGCCAATCGCAGCTGCGGACAGTTTCCTCCTGGTGCAGGTGTTGGCGCTTGAACCCGCCGAACTCGATGACCGCACACGCGCAGCCGTCAAGGTCAAGCTGTTCGAGGACTGGCTGGCAGAACGCCGGCGCGCGGCAAAGATCGAGTGGTTCTGGGGCAAGGTGGAGCAGACCGCGCCTCGAACGGCCATCGCCGCCTGAATCGTTCGCGCGCACCGGCTCGCCCCATCCAGGTCCCGCTTCGCCCCAACCGGACTGGGCGTGCGGCGCGCAAGGTCGTAGCGTGTGATCTGCAGCCGCAGGACAATCCTCGTCGCGGCTGCGCCGCATGTCCATCATGGCTGCTTCTGAAATCGACGATCAGGGCGACGTTTACCTGCCGCGCTTGCCGCGCGCCGGTTTTTCGGTCGCGTGGGTTGCGTTCTGGATCCTGATGCTGACAGTGGCGGTGCAGGACCATCTACGCAACGGCCGCACCGACATCTGGAAGCCGCTGTTGTGGGAGGGCACGTCGTTCATCGTCGCGACGCTCATCGTCGGCGTGCACTGGATGCGCCTGCATCGCCACGATCGCCTGCTTGGCCAGCCATTGCGCTGGTTCGCAGTGAACCTGGTGTGGCTTCCCGTCGCCGCGGTGAGTTTCGTCGTGCTCGTTTACGCGTTACGCCACGGCGTGTACGCGCTGATCGGCGCGACCTACACGCACGATCCCTGGCCAGTCGTGTTCCGCTACGAGATCGTCAAGTTCAGCCTGTTTTACCTCCTGTTCGTCGCGATCCTGTTCGGCGTGCGCTCGCATGCCGCGCTGAGCGCCGAGCGCGTGCGCGCCGAACGCGCACGCGCGTTGGTGCAGCAGGCGCAACTACTGCAGCTGACGCAGCAACTCGAGCCGCATTTTCTGTTCAACGCGCTCAACACCATCGCCGCGACCGTCCATACCAATCCCGAGCTCGCCGACACGCTGCTGACGCGACTCGCCGCACTGCTGCGTGCCGCGACCGATCTGACGCGCCAGCCGGAGATCGAGCTCGCCGAGGAGTTGCGGCTGCTCGACGCCTACGTCGCGATCATGCGTGAGCGGTTTGCCGACCGGGTCGTCGTGCGGTTCGATATCGCAGACGCGGCGCGCGCGTGTCGCGTGCCGACATTGGCGCTGCAGCCGTTGATCGAGAACGCGTTCCGGCACGCGGTGGAACCGCGCGTTGCAGCCACGTCGATCAACGTGCGCGCGCAAGTCACCGGCGCGCGCTTGCAACTCGAGGTCGAAGACGACGGCGGCGTCCTGCCCGCGGCGCCGACGTTTGGCGTGGGTCTTTCCAACCTGCGCCGGCGCCTCGAGCTGCGCTACGGTGAGCGCGCGCAGCTCTCGCTCGCTTCGCGACCGGGTGGCGGCGTGATCGCCCGGATCGAAATGCCATGCGAATCCTGATCGTCGACGATGAACCGCCCGCACGCGCGCGTTTGCGTCGCCTGCTCGAGGGTGCGGGAGACGTCGAAGTCGTCGGCGCCGCGCAGGATGGCGAGGACGCGCTGCGGCAGGTCGCGGCGCTCACTCCGGATGCGATTTTTCTCGACGTCCA
>DASQAE010000357.1:0-4810 GCA_035635915.1 Burkholderiaceae bacterium
GGGCACCGCGTCACACCAGCTCCGCGCTCGCTTGCATCGCGAGAAAACCTTCGTGATCGCGCGCCCACAGCGCGAGTTGTTTCGCTTCCACGCCCCGTTCGCGCCGGCCGCAGACACTGAAGCGATGGATATCGAACAACGGGCGCACCGCCTTGAAGAAGAACCGGCGCACCATCGCGTGCGGCATTTCGCGGCGCGCGAGATCCACCAGGAGCGTCGCGATGAGCGGTCCGTGCACCACCAGGCCCGGATAACCCTCGACCTCGGTCGCGTAAGTACGGTCGTAGTGGATGCGATGGCCGTTGAACGTCAGCGCGGAATAACGAAACAACAGCACCGGGTCGGGCACGATCTCGCGCGCAAAGTCCTCGTCCTGTGCCGCGGGCTGCGGCTCCGGCGCTGGCGCGTCGGCCTTGGGATTGTCGCGATAGACGATATCGTGCTCTTCGGTCAGAGCCAGTCCGCTCGCGTTGCGGATCGAGTGGTGGACGCTGACGAATACCAGCCTGCCGGAGCGCCCGTCCTTGATGGTCACGTCCGCGATACGCGACTCGCGCGTGATCGCATCACCGACCTGCAGCGGGGCGTTGAACTGCAAGCGGCCGCCCGCCCACATGCGGCGTGGCAGCGGTACCGGCGGCAAGAATCCGCCGCGTTTCACGTGGCCATCCGCGCCGATTTCGCTCTGCGGCGCCGTCGACGTGAAGTACAACCAGTGCCACAGCGGCGGCACTGGCGCGCCGGCCGCCGGTAGCGGATCGGCGCGGTCGAGCGTCGCCGCAAGCGCCGCCATCGGCGCCGCAGTCACGACGTCCGACCGTGTCTCGGTGCGACCGATCCATTCGCGCAGATGATTGAGATCGGTCTTCATGCGCGCTACACCGTGCGTCCGCCATCGACCGGGAACTCGATGCCGGTGAGAAAGTGCGCCGCGTCGCTGGCAAGGAACACCGCAACCGCGGCAACGTCAGAAGGCTTGCTCAGACGGCCAAGCGGAATGGTGGCGACAAACCGGGCCCGGTTCTCAGGCGTGTCCGGCACTCCCATGAACTGCTCGAGCAAACCGGTCTCGCCCATCACCGGGCAGATCGCATTGACCCGGATCCGATCAGGCGCCAGTTCCACTGCCATCGACTTGGAAAGCAGATTCACCGCCGCCTTGCTGCCGTTGTACCAGGTGAGGCCGGGGCGCGGGCGAATTCCCGCGGTCGAGCCGATGTTGAGGATCACGCCGCCGCCGCGCTTGCGCATCACCGGCACCACAGCGTGACTCATGTTGAAGATCGACTTGACGTTGACTGCGTAGACGCGATCGAACGTCTTTTCGTCGACCTCGAGCATCGGCATGTTGCGATGGGTGATGCCGGCGTTGTTGACGACGATGTCCGGCGCACCAAACCGCTCGACGCAGGACCGGACCAGCGCGGCGACGTCGGCGAGCGCGGCGACGTCGCAACGCGCGAACCAGGTATTTGCGCCCAGCTCGCGTGCAAACTTTTCGCCGCGTTCGGCGTCGAGATCGGCGACCACCACCTGCGCGCCTTCCGCAACATAGGCCCGCGCGATGCCGGCACCGAATCCCGCCGCGCCGCCGGTGACGATTGCGACCTTGCCTTCGAGTTGTCTCATCGTCTCGCCTCGCTTCGCTGGCAACCGTAGGTGAGTATGGCACTCACCTCAAGTGGCGGCGCACCACCGGGCGGGAACGGCGCTTGCAGGACAGCGGGCGCAGCGCACGCTGCCGCTACGATCCGGCCGTCGGCGTAGCGGTGCGCCGACGGGAAAGGGATCGCGTGAAAGCGCTTGAACGCGGAACAGCGTGGGCCCGGCGCCTGGTGATGAGCCGGCGAGTGCGGTGGACCGCCATCGGCATCGCCGGCCTGTTCGCGTTCATCGCCATCGCCGGATTCCTGATCGCGCCGCCGATCGTGCGCCAGCAGCTCGAAAAGCAGCTTTCGGCGACTCTGCACCGCCCGGTGACTGTCGAGCGCGTGCACATCAATCCGTTCGCGCTGACCGCGCGCGTCGAGCGCCTGCAGGTCGGCGAACGCCAGGGTGGCGGCACGGCGCTTGGTTTCGACGGGCTGGATGTCAACCTGGCGTCCCAGTCCTTGATCCGCCTGGCGCCGGTGATCGAATCGTTGCGCATCACGCGGCCGTACCTGCACGTCGTCCGCAATGAGGATCGGACCTACAACTTCCAGGATCTGCTGGACGAATTCTCGGCCGCCAAACCGGAGCAACCGGAGGCGGCGTCGGCGCCGCCTCAATTCGCGGTTTTTAACATCGAGCTCGCCGACGGCAAGATCGACTTCGAGGACAAGCCGGAAAAAACGGCGCATGTCGTCAGTGAGGTCGACATCGGCGTGCCGTTCATCTCGAGCATCCCGAGCCAGATCGACATCCGGGTGCAGCCGCGCTTGTCGGCCAAGATCAACGGCGCGCCTTTCAGTGTCGGCGGTGAAACCAAGCCGTTCAAGGACACGCACGAAACCACGCTGCGTCTGTCACTCGAAAACCTGCAGATCGCGAAGTACCTGGAGTACTCGCCGGTGCCGCTGCGCATGCGGATGCCGTCGGGCCAGCTCGACGCGAAGCTGGTGGTTTCGCTGGCGACGCTCAAGGACAAACTGCAGACGCTCACGGTCTCCGGCACAGCCGCACTGCGCGACGTTGTGGTGCAGTCCGCCGACGGCGCACCGCTGCTCGCATTCGAAGCACTGCGGGTCGAGCTCGAAGCGCTCGATCTCGTCGGCCGCAAAGTAACCGTCAACGCGGTCACGCTCGAGCGGCCTGCCGCGAACGTGGTGCGCACCAAGGACGGCAACCTGAACTGGCTCGGATTGGTTGCGCCGGCGCCGCCGTCAAACACTGCCACGCCGCCGGGCGGCGCCAATACAAGCGCCGCGCCGTTCGCGTTCACTGTGCGCGCCGCTTCGATTGCCGGTGGCAAGGTCGAACTGGTCGATCAGTCGACGGCGCAGCCGTTCAAGCTGATCCTCGAATCGATCGCGCTCGGTTTGCACGATGTTTCTGGTGCCTCCGAACACGATGCGCCTGTCCGCGTCCCCGCCGTGAATCTCGACTTCGCCACCAATAACCAGGGCAAGGTGAGCTTCAAGGGCGCGGGGCAGGTCGCACCACTGAAGCTCGACGGCGCGTTTGCAGCAGAGGGGTTCCGTCTGCCGGCACTGGCGGCGTATTACGACCAATGGCTCAACGTGGTCGTCGACGGCGGCGCGCTGGCAACCAAAGGCACCGTCGCAGTCGAACAGCCGCCCGGCCAGCCGCTGCGCGCCAGTTACCACGGCGACGCCACCGTCACCGACTTTGCCTCGCGTGACAAGGAAGGGGGGCAGGAGCTGCTGCGCTGGAAAACGCTGACCGCAAGCGGCATCGCGTTCCAGCTCGAGCCGTTCGCGGCGCGTGTGAACGAGTTGACCCTGGCGGATTTTTATTCGCGCCTGATCGTGAAATCGAACGCGACGCTCAACCTGCAGGACGTGCTCAGACAACCCGCGGGTGCACGCGGCAGTGATGCACCGGAAACAACGCAGCCCAAGGCCGCGAACACGCAGTCGGCCGGGACTGCGCCGCGGCTTGGGATCGGCCGCATCGTGTTCAAGGGCGGCCGGATCAATTTCAGCGACTTCTTTGTCAAACCGAACTATTCGGCCGACCTGCTCAACGTCCGCGGAAGCGTGTCCGAAATGACGCCGGAGAAACCCGGCGACGTGGCCGTGAATGCGAGCGTGGGTCGCAATGCGCCGGTGGAGATTCTGGGCAAGGTCAATCCGCTCGCGAAGGATCTTTTCCTCGACATCACCGCGAACGCGCGTGGCGTCGACCTGCCGCCGCTCTCACCCTACGCGGTGAAGTACGCCGGTTACGACATCGAAAAGGGCAAGCTGTCGCTCAAGGCCAAGTACCACCTGGAGCGGCGCCAGCTGCAGGCCGAGAACAACATCTATCTGGATCAGCTCACGTTCGGAGCGCGGGTCGAGAGCCCGACCGCGACCAAGTTGCCGGTCACCATGGCGATCGCGCTGCTGAAGGACCGCAACGGCGTGATCGACATCAACCTGCCGATCTCGGGCTCGCTCGACGATCCACACTTCAGCCTTGGTGGCGTGTTGGCGCGTGTGTTCGTCAACCTGCTCACGAGGGTGGTGACGGCGCCGTTTGCGTTGCTGGGCCGTCTGGTCGGCCACGGCGGTGGTGGCGGCGGCGATGGTGGAGGCGAGGAACTCGGCTACGTCGAATTCGCGCCGGGCCGTACTGCGATATCCAGCGCACAACAAGGCAAGCTGGGCGCGCTGGCGAAGGCGCTCGACGAACGGCCGGCACTGAAGCTCGAGGTCGGCGGTCGCGTCGATCCGGACGCCGATCGCGATGGGCTCAGGCGGGTGGCGCTGGAACGGCAGATCAAAGCGCAAAAACTCAGGCAGACCGCAGGAAAAGAGAAGCAGTTCGTCGGCGACGAAACCCCGCTCGACGAGCTCAAGCTCGATCCGGCCGAATATTCGAAACTGCTGACCGCCGTCTATCGCGATGCGAAGTTCACCCGGCCGCGCAATGCGATCGGGATCTTGAAGGACGTTCCCGTGCCGGAGATGGAGCAGCTCATGCTTACCAACACATCGGTGAACGAAGATGACCTGCGCGCGCTCGGCGATAAACGCGCCGTGGCCGTGAAGGACTGGCTCATCAGCGCCGGCAGCGTGCCGCCGGAGCGCGTGCTCGTGGTTCCGCCGCGGCTCGACACCCAGGATCTCAAGGACAAGGGCCGTCCCACCCGGGCTGAATTTGC
>DASQAE010000358.1:0-2271 GCA_035635915.1 Burkholderiaceae bacterium
GGCTGCACGGCCGCGTTGCCGGATTGGCGCAACAACACCGGCAGCCAGCCGATTTCCAGCTCGGCGCCGGTGCAGACGACCAGGTCTGCGCTGCGGGCGCTGGCGATCAGGCTCGGCTTGGCCTGGATTCGATGCGGATCCTGCAATGCCGTGGTCGCCACATAGACGCTGGCGTGGTCGCCGGCGAGTTCCTGCACCAGCGCGCCCCATTCGGGCTCGCAGGCCAAGATCTTGAGCGCCGCATCGGCACCGGGCGCGAAGGCCGCAACGGCCAACGCGAGCAACGCAGAGATGAGAAAACGAAGTTGCATGATGCCCTCTCAGAACATGTGGGCGCCGTGTGCGCCGAGGCTCATCTGGTATTGGACGAAGACCTGGTTGTCGGCCTTGCCTTCCCCTCGTGCGCGGTCGCGCGCGAGTTGCAGCCGGATCCGGCTGAACTCGCTCGAGTTGTAGTCGGTCATCCACGTCACGCGCGATGGCCGCGTGTTTGTCGAGTCGAGGAAGATGGCGTTGGTCGCGAGGTCGACCGTGCCGCTGTCGAGGCGGTCGTACCGTACCCCGGTGCGCCAACGCGGCAGGAACTGGTACACCGCCTGCACGTAGGCGCCTGATTGGCGGCTCGAATACGCGTCGGTTGCGGCAACGCCGGTCAGGTCGTACGTCAGCGCGCCACGCTCGCGGCGCTGGAAGTACTCGGTCTGCAACTTGAAGTTCTGCCGCGTGGGATTGCCGTTCGGCGCCCACTTCCAGACGAAGTCGGCAACCCATAGCCGGCTCTTGCCGGAGAAGGCGTTGGTCACGGCATTACCGGCGAGATTGGTCGTCGCGTCGGTGCGGTCGCGCGGCGACGTCTGCATGTAAGAGAGGCCTGCGCGCCAGCTGCTGCTGTCACCCCAGTCTCCACCAGCATGGGTGAAGATCGCGCCCCGGCCACTGCCGTTCTTGTTGCGCTCCGAGCCGGGGAAGTTGCTTCCACGCCCCAGCTCGGCACCGAACTCGAGGAACAGCGGTGTCGGCGCGAGCCAGCGCACCTGCACGCCATCGTCATTGAGCTGCGTGCCGAGAAACGCCTGATAGGCAAGCGGGCTGTCGACGAAATCCCATGTGTGCGCGTGCTGCTCGTTCAGGTAGCCGATGCCCGAGAAGAAGCGCCCGAACTTGACGGTGAAACCGCTGCCGAGCGCGGTCGTCTGTACGAACGCCTCCTCGACAACGGCCTCGTTTTCCGGCGTGATCGAGATGTTCGCGGCGCCGTAAAAGTACGGGTCGATGTTCGCGAAGAAACCGAGCTCCGACTCGCCGAGGTTGAAGCCGCGTGGACCCGGGCCGACGTCGCCGCCGGCAGCAAAACCGCGAATCCGGTAATCGTCCGGATCGCGCGAAAGGTCGGCGTAGGTACCGGAAAGGATCAGCGAAAGCGCCGGGTTGAACGAACTGAGGGAAGCGGCGCCCCCTGGCGCCGCACGTTGGGTGGCGTCGGGACCTTGTTGCGCCCGGGTGCCGGTTATGCCGAGTACGAGCGTGGCAAACAACCACGCGCGCGCAAGCCGATGAAACATGTTTTGCCTCGCAGGATTTGAGTCGACGGCCGCCCACGTCGAAGCGTTCGACGTGCGCGGAGTTCAGGACTGACTCAGACCGTGCAAGGCGGTGCGCGCGAGTGGTAGAGGCGGGTGAAAAACGCGCCGCTGAGATGGTGCGACGTCTGCGGCGCGATGTGCTCGAGCGCCGCAATGACCAGCGTCGGCGCGCTCGGCGCAGCGCCCGCGCCAACCTGTGCATAGGTCAAACACAGGTCGCAGTGGCGTTCGCTGAGCGGCGCGCGCTTGTCCGGGCGCTCCTGGCTCGCCGATTTGAGTGCGTCGACGCCGTGCGAGAGCGCGTGTAGCGCCGTGCCCTGCTGCGCGAGCAGCAGCGCCGCGATCAGGACATAAACGAAGTTCTTGCCTAACCCCCGCAGCATGGTGCGCGGAGTTTACGCGCCCGCACCTCGGCTTGGCCGATCAGGATGCAAGGTCCACGCAAGCGCCACTGCATGCACCGCTGCAGCGAAACCGCTGCCGTGCCAGAAGGGGCAGCGCGACGCTCAGCCACGCAGCCTCGTCATGTTCGGCATCACCGAACTCCCACTTGTCGCCCCGAGGCGATGGGCGCGACCATTCGAGGCGCCGCCCGCGCTCGTTGCGGCGCGCCGCAGCCATGACAGTGAAGGTCGGCGAGCCGCGCGCGACAAATCCGCGCGCGCGCGGAGCAAGCGGGTTCGGTGCA
>DASQAE010000359.1:0-3150 GCA_035635915.1 Burkholderiaceae bacterium
TGGAATGCCGGCTTGCCGGATCTTGCTCTTGGCGCGCACCAGCCGTTGTCCCATGGTCGCGGGCGCGACCAGGAATGCCGAAGCGATCGTGGCTGCATCGAAGCCCAGGATCGTCTGCAAGATGAGCGGCGCGCGCACGCCGGCATCGATTGCCGGGTGCGCGCACGCGAACATCAGGCGCAGGCGTTCGTCGGGAATCACCGCGTCGTTGGATTGGTCGAACTCGTCCGCGAGCAGTTCGAGCGTCGGAATCGCCTCTTCGCCCGCGCGCCGGCGCCGTGCGGCATCGATGAGCTTGCGCCTCGCGACCGTCAACAACCACGCCTCGGGCGAGCGCGGAACGCCGCTTTGCGGCCAGTCCATGAGCGCCGCTGCGAACGCTTCGGACAACGCATCCTCGGCGCCCGCGACGTCGCGCGTGCGCGCGGCGATGATGGCGATGAGCTTGCCGTAGCTACGCCGCGCAACGGCTTCCGCGGTCTCTTTTACCCCCAAACCGGGCGCACCTCGATAGCGCCGTACTGCGCGCTGGGGCAACGCGCCGCCCAGGACAGCGCCGCATCCTGGTCCGGCACCTCGATGAGGAAGTAACCGCCGAGTTGCTCCTTGGTTTCGGCAAAGGGTCCGTTCACGACGCTCTGTTTGCCGCCGGGCGCACGCACCGTGGCCGCCTGCGTGGTCGGCGCCAAGCCATGATTGGCGAGCAACACGCCCGCTTTCTTCAGCGCATCGGCGTACGCCATGTAGGCGGCGTACATCCGGCCATGCTCCTCCTTGGGCAGGTTGTGCATGACCTTCTCATCCTGATAAACAAGCAGCAGGAATTGCATGGTTCAGTCCTCGTAGGTTGTCGCGGGCAAGTGCGCCGCATGACAATGACGTTCGGCCAGGCGCCATTTCGACAAGCCGGTGCACCCGGCCACGAGACAATGGAGCGTGGATTGTCCCTTACGGCACGACAGGTGCCACGCGTAACGCCAAAAGCATGGACCTTATCTACGACCGGCAACTGCTACTACTTGGCGCCAAGCGCAACGCGGAGTTGGAGTTGCAGGAAATCCAGCGCTATGGCCGCGACAGCTATCGCGACCCGGACTATGTGTCCATCTACGGATTGCGGCCGGCGGACTGGTACGCCAGAGGCGTCCGCCTGCTCGGGCGCACCGCGGTCGAGTGCACGCGCGACTCGCTCGCCGACGCCATCGGCAAGAGTGTCGCCAGCACCGCGGGCGGAACCCGGGACGCGAACGACGCAGTTGTGATCGATCCCTTCGCCGGGTCCGGCAATACGCTGTACTGGTTGCTGCGCCATCTGCCGGGCGCGCGTGGCGTTGCACTCGAGCTGGATCCAACCGTCTACGAACTGACTTCGCGCAATCTCGCCGCGTTGGGAGCTCCGATACGCATCCTCAACGTCGACTACCAGTCTGGATTGCGCGATATGAGCATCCCGCCGGACCAGATGATCGTGCTTTTTGTCGCCCCGCCCTGGGGCACCGCGCTCGACAGGGAGAAGGGTCTCGATCTCGGTGAAACCACACCGCCGATTGGCGAGATCGTCGACTTTGTCGAGCACCGCTTCCCGCTGAATCGCTTGTTGTTCGCGATCCAGATCTACGAGAAGGTCGATCCGGACTCGATCGCTGAGTTGGGGCCGAGGTTTGCGTGGATGGAGCGGCGTGTCTTCGCTTTGAACGCACCCGGCGAAAACCATGGCGTGCTTCTCGGCACCCGGGGGTTCGTGCCCTAGCTCGGTCGGGGCGCGAGCGGCATGCACTCGCCAGGCCCCGGCAAAACGGCCGTTCGAGTTGTGAAGCGATGTCACGCGATGGCGCCTTCGTCGGCACCGGTTCTCGCCCGGCTGGTCCAAGCTAACCCGTACTTGAAAGGCATGCCATGAGTCGCGAAAGAATCGTGCGCGCCAATGGCGTCGAGCTATGTGTTGAGACATTCGGCGATCCCACGCATCCCGCCATCCTGCTCATCGGCGGCGGCGCGAGCTCGATGGACTGGTGGGAGGACGAGTTCTGCAAACGGTTGGCGGCAGGCTTGCGCCTGGTCGTTCGTTACGACCACCGCGACACGGGGCGCTCGACCAGCTATGCACCCGGTGCGCCGCCTTACACCATGGAAGTCCTCGCACGCGATGCGGCCGGCCTGCTCGATGCGCTCGGCGTGAAGAGCGCTCACCTGGTCGGCATGTCTATCGGCGGGACCATCGCGCTGTGCCTCGCCCTCGACCAACCGGCGTGCGTTGCGACGCTGACACTAGTATCGACGAGTCCGCGAGGAGCTGCCGGGCCGGGCAAGCCGAAGCTGCCGCCCATGTCGAGAACCTTGCAAGCATTTTTCGCAAAGGACACACCACCGCCGGACTGGACGGACCGTGCGGCCGTGATCGAATACATCGTCAACGGCACGCGACCCTTCGCTGGTACACGCGGCTTCGACGAAGCCCGGGTACGCAGTCTCGCAGGACGCGTCTTCGACCGGACGACGAACATGGCGGCCACATTTACGAACCATGCGGCGGTCACCGGAGGTGGTGCTGTTCGTGCGCGGCTCAGTGAGTTGAAGCTACCGACGCTGGTGATACATGGCTCTGCGGACCCGATGTTTCCCTACGGTCACGCCCAGGTTCTGGCGCATGAGATCGCCGGCGCGCGTTTACTCCCGTTGGAAGGAGTCGGTCACGAGATGCCGCCCGCGGAACTGTGGGACGTCGTGATCCCGGCGATCCTGTCGCACACCTCTGGCGGTCAATAAGCGGCCAGGAGTTACAACCTGTGCGGCGCCCTATCTTTTGCGCCCGCGCTCCGCGACTTCGTCCCAGACCGTTTGTGGCACCGGATGCACCACGGTTTCGAAATGGTTCTTCAGCGTCGCCAGCTCTTCCGCAACAACGCTTGGCAGGCCCTGGCGCGTGCCCCGCTTGTCGATCAGCAGGTCCTCGAGATAGGCAAGACACGCACGGCGGTCGATCCAGCGGAGACAGAGCCGGTTGGCCATCCGAGGAAACCGGCTCGGCAATTCTTGCGGCCGGACGTTCTCCGGCAATTCGGCTAGCCACCGCAGCGTTTCGTCAGCCAGCGCCTCGCGAGGAGGCTGTTGACGACCCGATGCAGACTCATCGGCAACCTGGTCAAGTGT
>DASQAE010000360.1:0-2211 GCA_035635915.1 Burkholderiaceae bacterium
TGGCGTCGATGCGGTGCTTTTGCTCGGCCCGACTGCGTGCGGCAAATCCGCATTCGCGCTGCGCGCAGCCGAGCAGGTGGCGCTGGAAATCGTCTCCGTCGATTCGGCGCAGGTGTATCGCGGCATGGACATCGGTACGGCAAAACCGAGCGCCGCAGAACGTGCGCGCGTGCCGCATCACCTGATCGATCTGCGCGATCCTGCCGAGCCCTATTCCGCCGCCGACTTCGTGCGCGATGCCACGCAAGCGATCCGCGACGTCCGGGCGCGCCGCAAGTTGCCGCTGGTTGTTGGTGGCACCATGCTCTACGCGAAGGCGTTGCGCGACGGGCTTTCGAATCTTCCTGCGGCCGATTCCGAACTGCGCGCGCAAATCGCGTCGGAAGCTGAACGTCTTGGATGGCCGGCGCTGCATGCGCAACTGGCGCAGGTCGATTCAGTCACCGCGGCGCGCCTGCCACCGAACGACGCGCAGCGTATCCAGCGTGCGCTCGAGGTCTATCGGCTGACAGGAACGCCGCTGTCGCAGCTGCAGGGCGCGCCAGAAGCGCCGGCGCTGGCGTTGCGCACGATCGCGTTGCTGCCGCAAGACCGCGCGCAATTGCACCAGCGCATCGAGGCGCGTTTCGAAACAATGCTCGCCGCTGGATTGCTGGACGAAGTGCGCGCACTGATGCAACGCGGTGATCTCGATCCGGACCTGCCGTCACTGCGCAGTGTCGGTTACCGGCAGGCTTGGGAGCATCTCGCCGGCGCAACGTCGGACGTGGCGTTTCGTGCTGCCGCTATCGCGGCGACCCGCCAGCTTGCGAAGCGCCAGATCACCTGGTTGCGCTCGATGAGCGCGACCGTGATCGATCCGTTCGCGCCCGATGCTTTCGAACGCGTGCGCGCGAACCTGAGCTCATCCTGAGCGGTCGCTACGCGTCGAGCGTGAGGAAAATGTTATTCAGCCCTTCGGCAAGGGTCGGGTGGGCAAAGATCGCTTCCTTGAGCACCGTGTACGGCAGCTTGCCCATCATTGCGATCTGCAGCATCGACATGATCTCGCCGCCTTCAATGCCGAGCACCGTGCAGCCGAGAATCTGCCCTGTCTTCGCATCCACGATCACCTTGATGAAGCCGCGCGACTCGCCTGTCTCGACCGCGCGCGCCACGCTGTTCATGCCCATTTTGGCGACACGAACGGCGAGCCCGCGTTTGCGCGCTTCGGTTTCGTTCACCCCGACCTGCGCCAGTTGCGGATCGATGAAGACGGTGTTCGGCACCAGGCGGTCGCCGAGACGGGCGTCGCGTTTGTTCACCCAGCGATCGCGCAGGATGCGGAAGTCGTCGTAGGAGATATGCGTAAAAGCGGCTCCGCCCTTCACGTCGCCCACGGCGTAGATACCCTCCACGTTCGTTTGCAGCGTCTCGTCGACGATGATGAAGCCAGCGCGTTCGATGTTCACCCCGGTGGCGGCAAGGTTCAGGTCGTCGGAGTTCGGGCGCCGCCCGACCGAGACCAGTAGGTGCGAGCCGCGCACGCTCTGCACCTGGCCGTTCTGCTTGTAGTGAAGCGTGATAGCGCCGGCTTTTCCTTCCACGCGCTCGGCCAGCGCATTGCATTCGATGCGCAACCCGTCTTCGCGCAGGATCGCCTGCAGGGCCTCACCGACGTCCTCATCGTCGCGCGGCGCAAGGCGCGGCGCGCCTTCGAGCACAGTGACGTCGGCGCCGAAGCGGCGATACATCTGTGCGAATTCGAGCCCGATGAAACCGCCGCCGAGGACGAGCAGATGCTTCGGCACTTCGGTCAATTCCATCACCGATGTGGAATCGAGTGCCGGCACTTCGGCAAGGCCGGGAATCGGCGGTTTGTTCGGGCGGCCGCCGGTGTTGATGACGATCTTGGGCGCCGTGAGTCGGCGCGCATCCGCGCTGGTGGTGACTTCGACCGTCTTCGCATCGATGAACCGCGCGACGCCGAAGATGAGCTCCAGGTTCTTCGTCTGCTGCATCGTCTGCGTGCCGTAGTTGCGGAAGCGCTCGACCACTGCCTGTTTGCGCGCGATCACGCGCGACATGTCGACCGAGATCGGACCTGCGTTGACGCCATAGTCGGCGGCACGGCGCGCGAGATACGCGACGCGGGCACTCGCGACCATCGTCTTGGTCGGCGTGCAGCCGTAATTGATGCAGGTGCCGCCGACAAGGTCGCGTTCGACGATC
>DASQAE010000361.1:0-5188 GCA_035635915.1 Burkholderiaceae bacterium
ATCCGCATTCTCGCGGGCGACAGAGTCTCGCTGGAGCTCTCGCCCTACGACCTCAGCAAGGGGCGGATTACCTTCCGCCACATCGAGACCAGGGGACCGGCCGGGCCGCAGCGACGCAGGCAGTAATTGCGCTTGGCAGACTTCGCTCCCGGAACAAACGGGAAGCGCGGAACTGCAATCGATCCGGCAACGGTGGGTGACGCGCCGGGCGATTGAATGAATTGTCCCGTTCCCGCAATCAACCAAAGGGCTTGCAGCGATGCAAGCCCTTTTTATTTCCCGACCCGAGTGGACCTCGTCCGAAAGGACGCTGTGCACCTTTCCCGCCTCCAGCTACTTCTCCCCGCGAAACACCGTCGCGTTACGGACTGCAAATTCATCGAAGCTAGTCGCCGGCCGTCCGAGGAGTGTCTCCAGCATCGGAAAAACCACGCTCTCCTTGCCCCTGCGCCGTTCGGCAAAGAGTTCGTCCAGTGCATCAACCAGGAATGGCGGCATTCCCGCCGCGAGCCGCGCTTTTTTCGCATCCTCCGGAGTGACGTTGACGTAGCGGATGGTTTTGCCGGTCGCGGCCGAGAGTTTCGCCGCAACTTCCGTCATCGTCAGCGCCTCGGGACCGGTGAGGGGATAGATCTTTCCTTCGTGCCCGGAGGTGGTCAGCACGATGGCGGCAACCTCGGCGATGTCACCCACGTCGACCGACGCGATCCGCGCATCCTCCATCGGCAGGAACAATGCGCCTTTCGCAACGATCGACGGCACCTGGCGAAAGTACGACGGCATGAACTCGCCTGCGCGTAGATGCGTGAATGCCAGGCCGGACACTTCGAGCCGGCGCTCGATCTCGGCATGCATCCGGGCAAAACGAAACGGCGAATCAAGCTCGGGGATGATCCCGGAGAGTTTGACCACATGCGTGACGCCGGTGTTGCGCGCAGCTTCGATGAAGTTCGTCTGGACGTCGAGCATCCCCGGATCGGACGAGGAAATGAGCATCGCGCGTTGCACGCCTTGCAGCGGCCGAACCAGCGTCTCCGGGCGCGCCAGGTCGCCCTCGACGATCTGCACGTTCGGCAGCGCTGCCAGCGCCTCCGCCTTTGCGACGTTGCGCACCAACGCGCGCACCGGAACACCGCGCGCCGACAGCCGCTGCACCAGTTCTTTTCCGTTCAGCCCGGTCGCACCCGTCACCAGAATCATGTCTGCCTCCTTGCGGCTTCCATGCGGCCGCGCGTACGCTATTTGGCACCGGAAGGAGCGGCTTGGGAAGTATGGACAAAATTGATACTGCAAATCGGCGCGAGCCATCTCGATCCGCGCCCGGGACGAGCGCGAAAGAAGGCTCAGCAGCCGCGTGTGGTTGTCCGGTTGCGGGCTTTCAGCGCTTGATCAGCGGCAAGTACAAGCTGCGCATCGTCTGGGACCTCCAGGATGGAGCGCTGCGCTACAGCGAAATCCGCAACGGTCTCCTGCGAGGTGCGTCGGGCTCGAAAGAGATCGCGCCGCGCGTCTTGAGCCGCGAGCTGAAGGCGCTCACCCAGGCCGGTCTCATCGAGCGAAAAGACTACGGCGTCGTGCCTCCAAAGGTGGAGTACAGCCTGACTCGCAAAGGGCAGAGTTTCGTTCCCGTTGTCGCGGCAATTCGCAAGTGGGGCATGCGCCATTTGCGGCAGAGTGGCGCCGAGCTGCGACAACAGTGACGTAGCGAGACGTCATCGAGAAACGAAGCGCGGCGCGGGCGAACGAGTTGTACTTTGCCCAACGCATGGATGGCTTTGGCGTCCGTGGATCGGCGCGCATCATGACCGCGCGCGTCTGAGCAGCCACCAAGGCGCGCGCAGTCGCATCTCGCGCCGCGTCATGGCGCACCGCACAGCGGTGTAATGTCCAGCATTGCAGGTCATTCATTCCAACCAAGGAAGCCGCATGCCGGAGAGCACCATCGCAGCCAGTTCGATCGCGGCGCAAATCGACGCAGCGGCGAGCGCCATCGAAGCACGGGTCATCGCCTGGCGCCGCGACTTTCACGAACATCCTGAACTCGGCAATCGCGAGTTTCGTACCTCCGGCATCGTTGCCGATCATCTGCGTCGCCTTGGGCTGGATGAGGTCCGAACCGAGGTCGCGCACACCGGCGTCGTGGGCTTGCTCAAGGGTGCACTGCCAGGCCCGGTGGTCGCTCTGCGCGCGGATATGGACGCACTGCCGGTGACCGAGGAAGTCGACGTCGCGTTCGCATCCAAAGTGCAAGCGACGTGGAACGGAGAATCCGTCGGCGTGATGCACGCGTGCGGTCATGACACGCACACGGCGATCCTGATGGGTGTGGCAGAGATTCTGGCGGGATTGAAGGCGAAACTGCGCGGCTCGGTGAAGTTCATCTTCCAGCCGGCCGAAGAATTGCCGCCCGAGGGCGAGGACGGCGGCGCGAAGATGATGATCGATCAAGGCGCGCTTGAGAACCCGAAGCCGAAGGTGATCTTCGGGCTGCACGTCACATCCAGGCTGCCGCTCGGTGTAATCGGCTATCGCTCGGGACCAACGATGGCGAGTGCCGATCGACTCAGGATCCTCATCGAAGGGCGCCAGACTCACGGCGCGATGCCGTGGCTTGGTGTCGATCCCATCGTCACCGCCGCACAGGTGGTGCTCGGGTTGCAGACCGTCGTCAGCCGTCAGGTCGACATCACCAAGGAACCAGCCGTCGTCACGATCGGCATGATCAAGGGCGGCGTGCGCGAGAACATCATCCCGGATTCGGTCGAGATGCGCGGCACGATCCGCACTTTCGATGAAGAGATGCGCGACGACGTGCATGAGCGCGTGAAGTATCTGGCCGAGGCCATCAGCCGCGGCTCGCACGCGGGATGCAAGGTCAACATTCGGCGCAATTACCCGGTGACTGTGAATGATCCCGCGTTGACCGAGGCGATGCTGCCGACACTCAGGCGTGTTGCCGGTGCGGCTCGAGTGGAGTTCATCTCCAAGGTCAGTGGATCGGAAGATTTTTCGTTTTTCCAGCGCGTCGTGCCAGGGCTCTTTTTCTTCGTCGGCGTCACGCCGCCGGGAGTCAAACCCGAACGGGCGGAACCGAATCATTCACCGCGCTTTTATGTCGACGAACGTTGCCTCTCCCTGGGCGTGCGCGCCCTTGCGCACGCTGCCTCCGACTTTCTCGAGTCGGGCTTCGAAGTCGTCCAGACAAGCGCGGTGAACGCCGCGCCGTCAGAAAAGGTCTCCGCTTAGGCGCGTCAAGGGTATCGAGTGAGGGTGAATCGGAGCGGACCAGCGAAACCCCGACCGTCCGCTCGTTTTTCGCGGGTCGTGCGCAACCGAAACGCCAAATAGCCCTCCACTTGCCCCGACCGCGCGCAGAGTGGCGCCGGGCGCTCGGCGTTAGTCTCGGACCCGCGCTGCCGCACCATGGCAGCGGGAACGCCTGTTGTGACCGTACGCCACCGTATCCGTGCCGACCAGCTTCAAGTCCGGGCCCCATTGCCGGTCGACATCTATGACGCGGACAACCGGCTGCTGCTTCGGCGCGGCAACATCATCGCGAGCGAGGCGCAACTCGAGCGGCTGATCTCCGAAGGAATGTTCTCGGATCAGCCCCTGCCGTCCCGCACACGTGCCGGCGCCGCGCCTGCAACGCCGGCCGCGTGCGACACCCGCGAAGACATGCTGATTGTTGGACCGATCGCACGCTCCACAGCCAAGCCGAAGTTGCGTATCTCGGTGTACGCGGAAGTGGTTGCGGCGGCGAAAATGCTCGAGGCACTGCTGTGCACACCAGAGTCGAATCCGGAGTTCGTGGCCGACATCGCTGAGCTTGCCGACACCTTGCGCAAGGGATGCGCGCTCGATCCGGACGCTGCCCTGGCGCACATCATGTTCGCGCGCGAGGTGCGTTATCCGATCCGGCAGTCGTTGAACGTGGCCATCGTCACGGCGCTTCTGCTCGAGCGCACCAACAACAAAAGCGCGCGTACGCAAGCGGCGGTGTGTGCGGCACTCACCGCCAACCTGACGATTCAGGCCGTACAAGACGTCCAGTACCGGCAACAGGCAATGACGCCCGAGGAGCGGCAAGCCATCAGCCTGCATCCCGATGAGGGCGCGGAGAAACTCGCCGCGCTCGGCGTGCGCGACCCGGTATGGCTGGACATCGTGCGGCAGCACCACGAGTTCATCGACGGATCCGGCTACCCGAAGAAGCTGGCCGGCACAGCAGTGCTGCGTGAAGCGCAAGTCATCACCCTGGCGGATCGTTACTGCGCCACCGTGACTGAACGCGGCTATCGGCCGGCAGTTGCGCCGGATGTGACGATGACTCAGATCAGCACCAAGAGCGGCAGCGCGATCGATCCTGCACTGATCGCAGAGCTGGTGCATTGGATCGGTATGTACCCTCCGGGCACGGTGGTCGAACTTCTCAATCGCGAGGTGGGCGTGGTCACGCGGCGCTTGCGCGATCCCAAGCATCCGGTCGTTTACGCGGTGTCGGGGCAGAACCTGCGGCCATTCGAATCGCCGCGCAAACGTTTGACCTCCAGCCAGCCACAGTTCCACATCGAAGGTGTCTTCCCGCGCGAAACGATCACGTTTCCCGTCGATCCGGAGATGCTGTGGCCGCGCACGGTGACCGAGGAAGCCACGGTCGTCTAGCGCGTCGCTGCAGGCATGGCAGCGCGAAAGCGGTAGGGCAACAACAGCGCATACCCCGGCGGTGACCGTGATCTACGGCACGCCGCTTGCCTACTTCATGCCCGCAACGGCGGCGCAACAGCGCGCCCAACTCTCCAGCGACGACGCTGATGCCCGGCTACGGCCATGCAACAAGAGCAGTGCGCACCAGCCACCACAGGCGGCGAACTTTGCTCACAAGCGCCGATGAGCGTCGCGCCGGACGACGCAGGCTGCGATCCGGATGCGCGCTCTTAGGCGCTGCTCTCGTTCTGGGTTCGACGATTACATCTGAGGCGCTCGCGCACGAGCGTCAACCCTTCGACCTGGTTTCAACTGCCGCGTCGGGCGACGAGCTCGCGCCCCAGGTTTCATTGTCGCCAGGTCTGAAGTGGTCGTCGGACCGGCGCAGCAGATCGCTGCGTTTGCCCGAAGCGACGTATGCGCAGGCGAACCAGGTCGATGGCGTGGCGCGACCCGCCGCCTCGACATCGGCGCAGGAATT
>DASQAE010000362.1:0-1851 GCA_035635915.1 Burkholderiaceae bacterium
AATCGCGCGTCGACGGTTACGAGGGCGCGCCGCAGTCGGTTTATTCGGATCATTTTCTCGAGCGTGATCCGATCGACGGCCCACTCGGATTCAAGCTCGAGGTGCCTCCGTTGCACCCCGTGCTGTTTGCGTCGACGCTGCACGGGTTCGGCGCAGTTCACGCCGACCTGATGCGCCAATTCGCGCGCACGCACGTACAAATCGCGCTGCTGCGCGATGGCTTCCATAGCGAAAGCCGTGGCGGCAGCGTCGGGCTTGGAAGCGAAGGCATGCCGGTGCTCGACTACGCACTTACGCCGGTTGTATGGGACGGCGTCCGGCGGGCGTTGCTTGCAATGGCGGAGATCCAGCTTGCGGCGGGCGCCAAGGCGGTATATCCGGTGCACGAACAGGCCGAGGGTTACGCCACGCTTGCAGCAGCGCGCACCGCAATCGCGCAGCTGCCGCTGCGGCCGCTTCTCACGCGCGTCGTCAGTGCGCACGTGATGGGCGGTTGCGCCATGGCTGCCGACGAGCGCCGCGGCGTTGTCGACGGCCACGGGCGCCACTTCCAGATCGACAATCTTTCGGTGTTCGACGGTTCGATTTTCCCCACGTCGATCGGCGCCAATCCACAGCTTTCGATCTACGGCATCGTCGGCAAACTCGCCGGCGAGCTCGCCGCACAACTCAGCGGCGGCGCTGCGCCCGTCCTCGCCTAGTTCGATTCTTGCTTGCCCACGATTGCGTCGCGCCGCGCGTAACGCGCGCGTAGACTCGCGCCGCTTTTGTGCCAGCTAACAACACGGCAACGGTGCGCACGGCGCCGGACTCACTTCACGAGGGGGAGACAACCGATGGCTGCAACCTGGTTTCCGCATTGGACACAAAAAACCGACGGTGTGATCGCGCCCGACGAACGCCTGCCTTGGCCGCAGACGATTGCGCTCGGCTTGCAACACGTCGTTGCGATGTTCGGCGCGACGGTGCTGGCGCCGCTCCTGATGGGATTCGATCCGAACGTCGCGATTCTGATGTCCGGCGTCGGCACACTGATCTTTTTCGTCATCGTCGGCGGTCGCGTTCCCAGCTATCTCGGCTCCAGCTTCGCTTTCATCGGCGTCGTGATCGCCGCCACCGGTTATGCGGGTCAGGGCGCAAACGCGAACATCGGTATTGCGCTCGGCGGCATCATCGCGTGTGGTTTCATTTACGCGATCATTGGTCTCATCGTGATGGTGAGCGGCACGGGTTGGATCGAACGCCTGATGCCGCCGGTAGTCACCGGCGCAGTGGTAGCGGTGATCGGCCTCAACCTCGCTCCGATCGCGGTAAAAAGCGTCGGCGCAACCACGTTCGACGCGTGGATGGCGGCGATCACCTTTCTGTGCGTCGGCGTGGTGGCCGTCTTCACACGTGGTTTTATCCAGCGCTTGCTGATTCTTGTCGGTCTGCTTGCAGCGTATTTGATCTACCTGATCCTCGCCAACGGCATGGGGCTGGGCAAGCCAGTCAACTTCGCGGCCGTTGCGAGCGCGCCGTGGTTCGGGTTGCCGGGACTGGCAGCGCCGCACTTCAAGGCCGAAGCGATGTTGCTCATCGCCCCGGTCGCAGTGGTGCTCGTGGCAGAGAACCTGGGACATATCAAGGCGGTGGCCGCGATGACCGGTCGCAATCTCGACGGGTACATGGGGCGCGCATTCCTCGGTGACGGCGTGGCGACCATGGTTGCGGGCGCGGTGGGCGGGACCGGTGTTACGACCTATGCTGAAAATATCGGCGTCATGGCGGTCACCAAGATCTACTCGACCATCATCTTCGTGGTCGCGGCGCTGATCGCGATCCTGCTTGGTTTTTCGCCGAAGTTCGGCG
>DASQAE010000363.1:0-2514 GCA_035635915.1 Burkholderiaceae bacterium
ACGGCCTGGGATGCGCAACATGGCGGCATCGCGTACGGCTTTGCGCCGGACCGCAGCATCTGCGATGGCGACAAGTACCACTGGGTTCAAGCGGAGAGCCTTGCGGCGGCAGCTCTGCTTGCCGAAGCGACAGGCGAAGAAAAGTACTGGAATTGGTACGCGCGCCTCTGGGATTACTGCTGGGAGCATTTTGTCGATCACAGGCACGGCGCGTGGTTTCGCATCCTCGCGCCCGATAATCGCAAGATCACCAACGAAAAAAGTCCGGCCGGCAAGGTCGACTATCACAATATGGGCGCTTGTTACGACATCCTTGAAGTCCTGCAACGTCGCGCCGGCGGCGGCGAGCGATCAGGCGCCTGACCAAATGCCCTGGAAGAGTTTCGTCAGCCGGTGCTGCGGCCGGACTTCAAATCCGGTAGAGGTTGCCAGCAATCTCTGGTGGGTTCGACTCCCATGCTCTTCCGCCCAACCTCATTCTGCGTACGCCCACGTACGCACAGATATCTCCCCTCCTCCGCATGCGGGGGAGGGGTCTGGGGGTGGGGGCGCAAAGCGCGATCTTCTTCGGATCTACAGAAGAGGTTCGCAAAGGCAAGGCCGTGGACTTTGATCTCGAGGCCTTGCCGTCCAACCTCCTCTACGCCCCGGAGGAGGACATGTGGTTGCGTTTCGAGTCCGACGGCTCCGCAACCATCGGTGCAACCCACCTTGTCTCCGCACACGGTCAGTTCATGTTCTTTGCGCCGCGTCCGGTCGGAACCACCGTCCAGCGCGAGCGTTCCCTTGGCGTGATGGAGACCGCGAAAACGGCGATCGCCATTCACGCGCCTCTTTCATGCACGATCGTCGCCGCCAATGCGGCGGTGGAGAACGATGCATCCCTGGTGATACGCGACCCGTACGGCACCGGCTGGCTGTTTCGTATCCAGCCGACTGCGCTCGACGCCGAGCAGCTGTCGTTGCTCGATGCCGCCCAGTACCGCGCCTGGCTCGCCCCGCGGCTCGATCGTTTCAAGCCGCCGGCCGACGACGAAGATCGCTCTAACTTCGGCCGCTTTTACTGAGTTGGATGGCGCAACGCAAAGTCGTCCGCACGGATGCCGAACTCGAGTGCCCACACCTCGACGCGGGTCTGCGTGCGCGCGACTTGAAGCTCGTGCTCCTGCGCGATGGCGTCTCCGAGGCGGAGTTCGTGCGCGAAGTACAGGACGCCGAGCTGATTCTCATGTGCTACACGCCGGTTACCGCGCGCGTGATCGCGTCGGCGCAGCATCTGAAGGGCATCGTGAAATATGGCGTCGGCATCGACGCAATCGACATCGAGGCGGCGAAGGCGCGCCGCATCCCGGTGGTCAACGTGCCCGAGTACGCCGAGCGCACAGTTGCAGAGGGCGCGTTCACGCTGCTGCTCGCGCTGGCGAAAAAGCTCGCGCCGATGCAGGAAGCGATGCGGCGGCAAGGTTGGTTGTGGCCAAGTGCGCCCTGGCTGGCGTCGGACATCGGCGGCAAAACCGTGGGGCTGGTCGGCGTGGGTCGCATCGGCCGCAGCATGGCGCAGATGGCCGGCGCGGGCTTTCGCGCGCGAGTGCTCGGCTACGATCCCAACGTTTCCGAAGAGCAAATGCGCGATGCTGGCGTGGAAAAGCGCGCGGATCTGCATGCGATGCTGGCCGAGTGCGACTTCGTCTCGATCCATTGCGTACTCAACGACAGCACGCGCGGGCTGATCGGCGCGCGCGAGCTCGCGCGCATGAAACCGGGCGCAATCCTGATCAATGTTTCGCGCGGCGCCATCGTCGATGAGAGCGCGCTCGTGCGCGCTTTGCTGGAGCGGCGCATTGGCGGTGCGGGTCTTGATGTCTATGCGATCGAACCGCTCGACCGCAAGAGCCATCCGCTGAGCGCGCTGTTTGCGATGGACAACGTCATCCTTACGCCGCACCTCACGTTCTTCACCCACGAAGCGATGCAGCGTCTCGAAGCGGAAGCGTTGCAGCGCTGCGACGAGATCCTGGGCGGACAGCCAGTCTTGATCAAGTCCAGCGATCCTCGCCTGACCGCACAACAACACGGCGTCCGTTTCGCGTGATTCCTCCCCGCTGCGCGGGGAGGTCCGGCTGGCGGTCGACGTCAGCGCCGCCGAAACAGGCGGATCGTCGTCTCGCGCAGCCAGCGATTTGCACTGTCGTGCTCGAAGCGCCGGCTCCAGTGCAACGACACCGCAAAATCCGGCGTTCCCAGGTCGGGCCGTAGCACACGAAATGCACCGTCGCGCGAAAAAAGCTGCGCTGTTTGTAGCGGCAGGATCACGGCCAGATCCGTGTTGCCGACGATCGATGGAATCACCATGAAGTGCGGAATCACCAGCCGCACCCGGTCGGCATAGCCCAGCCGCTGCAGGATGCGGCCGGTCTCGGCGTGCGAACGCACGACGATGTAGTCGAGCTTCGCCAGCGTCGCCCGACCGGTGCGCGCGGTTGCCAGGGGGTGTTTCGAGCGCATCAGGACCAC
>DASQAE010000364.1:0-12889 GCA_035635915.1 Burkholderiaceae bacterium
CGCGCCGGTGATCGAGAAGGGCATGAGCGAGCAGGACTTCGCCGACATGGCGGCGGCTGGAGTCAAGCTGCTGGGCGAAGTGGGCCTGGGTTCGGTCAAGGCGGGTGATGAAGCGCGTGCGATGGTCGGCTGGGCGCGCAAGTACGGCATGCAGAGCACGATTCATACGGGGGGACCGTCGATCCCGGGCTCGGGTTTGATCGATGCCGACGTTGTGCTGGAGGCGGATACCGACGTAATCGGTCACATCAACGGCGGCCACACGGCGCTGCCGTACCAGCAGGTCTGTCGGTTGTGCGAAAAAAGTTCGCGTGCGATCGAGATCGTGCACAACGGCAACGAGCGCATCGGCATCCTCACCGCACGGCACGCGATGGAACTGAAGTGCCCGCACCGTGTGATTCTGGGCACTGACGCGCCGGCCGGTTCGGGAGTGCAGCCGCTGGGCATCCTGCGCTTGATCGCGTTGATCTCGTCGCTGGCCGACATTCCGGCGGAGATCGTGGTCGGTTTTGCAACCGGCAACACCGCTCGCATGCGTGCTCTCGCGCAAGGCCTGATCGAAGTCGGCCGGCCGGCCGATTTTGTGTTCATGGACAAGGCACAACACTCTGCCGGCAAGGATCTGCTCGATTCGATCCGCCTCGGCGACATCCCTGGCGTGGGGATGGTGATGATCGATGGCCTGGTCCGTTGTCAACGCAGCCGCAACACGCCGCCTGCGACCGAAGTGCCTGTCGTCGTCGCCTGACTGGCGCGCTCCACTTAACTGAATGAAGGAGGAAGAGATGTACAACTCGAAGCGTCGCGCAATGCTCCAAACCCTTGCCGGCCTGGGAATAACGGGCGCCGGCGGATTCGTCTCGCTCGCGCGTGCCGCCACCATCAAACCACGCGCCGACTCCGCGCTGATCGTTGTCGACGTGCAGAACTGTTTCATCCCTGGCGGCACGCTGCCCGTCAACAAGGGAGACGAGATCGTTCCGATCATCAATGACCTGGCGAAAAAGTTCGAAAACGTGGTGATCACGCAGGACTGGCACACGCCCGCTCATACCTCGTTCGCCTCGTCGCACGCCGGCAAGAAGCCGTTCGAGACCACCAAACTCGCCTACGGCACGCAGGTGCTGTGGCCGGACCACTGCGTGCAAGGCACCAGCGACGCCGCCCTGCACAAGGACCTCGACATCCCGCACGCACAACTCGTGATCCGCAAGGGTTATCACAAGGATGTCGACAGTTATTCCGCGTTCAAGGAGGCGGATCGCAAGACCGACACCGGTCTGGCCGGATACCTGAAGGCGCGTGGCATCAAGACCGTATACGTCGCGGGGCTTGCAACCGACTTCTGCGTTGCGTGGACCGCGGTGGACGCGCGTGCGGCAGGCCTCAACGCGTTCGTGATCGAGGATGCGTGCCGCGGCATCGATCTGAACGGTTCGGTCGCTGCCGCATGGAAGTCGATGAGCGCCAAGGGCGTCAAGCGGGTCCAGTCATCCGACTTCGCGTGACCAACCGGAGTGCAGGCGCGGGCGCGACGGTGCGCGGCAGGCGCACCGCGCCGCGCCGTCGCGACGCCGAAGCGACCCGCGCGCGCATTCTCGCCGCGGCGACGCAGGAGTTCGCGCGCCACGGTTTGGCGGGCGCGCGTGGCGATCGGGTCGCTCGTGCGGCGCGCTCCAGCGAGCGCATGGTCTATTACTACTTCGGCAACAAGGAGAAACTGTTTCGAGCGGTGCTGGAAGCCTCGTACCTCTCGCTGCAGGAGGCGGAGCGCTCGGTACACCTGGACGATCTCGAGCCTGCGCACGCGCTCGATGAGTTCTGCCGTTTCGTCTGGCGTTATTACCTCGAGCATCCCGAATTCATCGGCCTCGTCAACACCGAGAACCTGCACCGCGCGAGTCATCTGAAGCAGTCGCCGCAGCTCACCGAGCTGGTCGCGCCCATCGTGGGCCTGTTGCATGGCCTGCTGGCGCGGGGCGAGAAAAGCGGCATGTTCCGCCGCGGCATCGATCCGACGGAGCTTTATATCGCGATCGCCGCGCTTGGTTACTTCTACCTCTCCAACAGCGCCACGCTCTCGGCGGTGCTCGGGCGTGAATTGCGTAAGCCGGCCAACCTGGACGAACACTGGCGCGCGAGCGCGGAGATGATCCAGCGTTTCGTGCGCGCCGACGGCGCTGGCTGAGACGCCGCTTTACGGAAAAGTCTTTTTACGGCACAGATCGCACAGAAGGTCATTGTTTTGCGGAGAGGTCTTTCTCCGCGGCCTCTGCGCCCTTGCGGTGGGATTCCTTTTTTTGTTTCCCCTAATGCTCTTTGTCCTCGGGCGGCACGCGCTTGCCGCTGCGGATCAGGTCTTCGCGCTGTTCCTTCATCTGCTGCGTCAGCTGGCGCAGGCGCGCGTCGACTTCGGAGAGCACGTAAAAATCGGCGTCCGCCGCCTTGCGCGCGAGCTGGAACTGCTGGATCGCTGCCGGTGTGGCACCCATCAAGGCGTACAACTCGCCGGTTGCCTGATGCTGCAGCGTGCGCTTGTTGAGCGGCCCATAACTGCGCGCGAGCAGCTCGAAGTACTTCGGCTCCGAGCGCGGAATCGCCAACTGGTCGCGCAGGTAAGCGACTGCGTCCTCGTGCCGGTTGCTGAACTGGAGCATCTCGACATAGTTGAGCGCGATCAGGCGCGAGATCGGAAACCGCGTGGCCGCATCGCGCGCGAACTGCACCGCCTCGTCGCGCTCCTGCTGCGTACGCGCGACGGCGTAGCGCGTTTGCGCGTAGATCTTCTCGATCATCGCCGTGCCCGTGCCGGCGCGTTTGCGTGCAGCGAGAGCATTTTCCAGGGCTACCGCGTTCTCGCCGAGTTTTAGATTCGCGAGCGCAAGCCCGTAGTAGGCGGAGATGTCGGACGGCGTCGCGCGATTGGCGAGCTGGCCGGAAAATATGCCGCGCGCGTCGCGCAAACCCTGTACCGAATCGTCCTGCAATACGCGTAATCGGGCACGCACGAGCTGGAAGTCCAGGCTGTCCGCGCGCTGCTTGACGCGCACTTCGCGCACGCGATTCTGGATGTCTGAAATGCGCTCCACCGTAAGCGGGTGGGTGCGGATGTACGCCGGCGCGGCGGATTCATAGATGCGCGTGCTTTGTTGCATGCGACCGAAGAACGTGGCCATGGCGGTTACGTCGAAGCCCGCTCCCGCGAGCGTCTGGAAGCCGACGCGGTCCGCCTCCCGCTCGGCCTCGCGGGAAAAGTTCAATTGGCTTTGAATCGCGGCCGCCTGCCCGCCCAGGATCGCGGCCTGCGTCAGGTCGCCGGCCGAGGATGAATTGCTGCGCGCCGCAAGCAACGCCAGCAGCAACGCACCGATAGCCAGCGCGGTCGATTCACGTTGCTTGGCCAACATGCGTGCGATGTGACGTTGCTCGACGTGGCCGATTTCGTGCCCGATCACCGCCGCCAATTCCGACTCGGTCTGCGCGATGAGGACGAGCCCGCTGTGCACGCCGATGAAGCCGCCCGGCAACGCAAACGCGTTGATCATCGGGTCGCGAATGCAGAAGAAGTTGAAATCCATGTGCCGCGCATTGCTGGCAGCGACGAGCTGGTAACCCAGCTTGTTCAGGTATTCAGTGGTGTCGGGGTCGGGAAGATAGGTCGGATCGGTGACCACCTCGCGCATGACCGATTCGCCCAGCTTGCGTTCATTGGCCGGCGAAAGATCGTCGCCACCAGCCTCGCCGAGCGACGGCAATTCGTTCGACTGCGCACGCGCCGGCGCGACCGCGAGCGGCGGCATGGTGAGCGTCGTGGCGACCGTCAACGCGACGGCACGCAACAAGGATCGATTCACGGTACGGCGGGCAGCCTGGCGGCGACGCAGCAAATCAGTGGGTGCGTTTGTATGATAGACGCGACGCTGGATCGTTCCCATCCAATCCAGCGGCCGAAGCGGCGCGAACGTAACCGGAAGTGACATGAGCAAATTGACCCACTTTGACGCGGCTGGAGAGGCCCACATGGTCGACGTCGGCGCCAAGGCCGTCACTGCACGCATCGCCGTGGCGACCGGCCGAATCCGCATGCTGCCGGCGACGTTCACATTGGTGCGTGATGGCGGGGCCAAAAAAGGCGACGTCCTGGGCGTGGCCCGCATCGCTGCAATCCAGGGCGCAAAACGGACCGCCGAGTTGATACCGCTGTGCCATCCGATTGCGTTGACCCGGGTCGCGGTGGATTTCGAGCTGGACGAGGGTGATTCGGCAGTGACGTGCATCGCTCGCACGGAAACGCGCGGCCAGACCGGCGTGGAGATGGAGGCTTTGACCGCGGTTCAGGTCGGCTTGCTCACCATCTACGACATGTGCAAGGCAGTCGACCGCGGCATGGTGATCGAGGGCGTGCGCCTGCTCGAAAAACACGGCGGAAAGAGCGGCGACTGGGTCGCCGACGCCGGCAAAAAGGACGCTGCCTAACGCGGATTTACTGCTTCGCCAGCGGCTCTGGACGACAAGGCCGAGGCTAGATCACGTTGCGTTCGCGCAGCGGCGCGTTCGCGGCAATGCGTGTCGGTGACAGCGGCACCAGGTCGAGCGTCTTGTAGTTGCCGGTCGCGATCAATTCTGCAATCGCACGGCCGACCGCGGGCGCGTGCTGCATTCCATGGCCGGAAAACCCACATGCAATGAACACGTCGTCGTATCCGGGCAGCCTGCCGACCAGTCCATTCTGATCGAAGCGGTTGTACTCGTAATAACCCGCCCACGCACGCGTGACGCGCAACGCTTCGAAGGCCGGAATTCGGGCCGCGAGGGCGGGCCAGATCACTTCGTCGAACAGCCCGTGGTCGATGTCCTCCAGCGCCACACCGTCGCGATCCTCGCCGCGTGGCGGCGCGCCCGCGATAAAACCGCGGCCTTCGGGGCGAAACCAGAATCCGCTCGGATCGATCACCAGCGGACAACCCGGCAAGCTGGCTGGGGAATCGAAGACGAACACGTCGCGCTTGCGTGGCCCGACCGGCAGGTCGAAGCCGAGCTGTGCCGCGAGTGGGGCACTCCAGGCTCCGGCAGCAAGCAGCGTTGCGTCCGCATCGATGCGCTCGCCGTCATCCAGCACGACTGAAAGCGCCGCGCCGCGCGCGCGGAGTTGGCTCACTTCCTTGGCGACGAACCGGACGCCAAGCGCGATCGCTTTGCGCCGGAACGCTTGCAGCACGCTGTAGCCGTCGAACCACCCTTCGCCGCTGCACCCAAGGCTCGCGGCTGCGAGGTCGCCAACTTCGAGCCAACCAAACCGCGCCTTCAACTCGGCCACGCTGAGCAAGACGACGTCGGCGCCACAACGCGCCTGCACGGCATGATTTGCAGCCAGCGTTGCACGCCCCGCAGCGCTAGCGAGAAACAAGTAGCCGCGCTCTGTCAGTCCTATCTGAGGCCGCTCGCCATCGACCTCGAGTTCCTCACCAATACGGCGCAGGAAGTGAAGGCTGTGCTGCGATAGGCGGATATTGATTTCGGCTGAAAACTGCTGCCGGATCGAACTTGCAGACAACGCACTCGACGCGACGCGATAGGCGGGATCGCGCTCGATCACGACGGCGCGCACGCCGAAATCGCGCGCGAGGAAACAGGCCGCGGCTGCACCGATCACGCCGCCACCGATGATCACAACCCGGGGATTCGACACGATCGCCTAGGCGTCGCGCGGTACGGTATCGATGAAGCTCTGGCGTGCCGAGAGTTTTTCGAAGTGCTTCGCGAGCAGCGGGTATGGGCTGCGCCAGTCGATCTGCGGAAAGCGGAAGTCGAGATAACCCAGCGCGCAACCGGTGGCGATATCGGCGAGGGAGTAGTTGTGGCCGTTGCACCAGGCTTTGTCGCCAAGCCCGCGGTTCATCGCGGCAACGCCGGCATGCACCTTGGCCATCTGGCGATCCATCCACTTTTGCGACTGATGCGCAGGATCGCGCTGCGTCTGCTCCAGGCGCACGCCGACGGCGGCATCGAGCACACCGTCGGAGAGCGCTTCCCAGGTGCGTACTTCAACCCGTTGCCGGCCTTCCGACGGGATCAGTCGGGCGACCGGCGAAGTGGTGTCCAGGTACTCGACGATTACACGCGAATCGAACACCGCGCCGCCGTCTTCCATGATCAGGCACGGCACCTTGCCGAGCGGATTGGAGTTGCCGATCGTGGTCCCGGGTGACCAGACGTCTTCGAGTTCGAGGTGGCACTCGATGTGTTTTTCCGTCATCACGATGCGCACCTTGCGCACGTACGGGCTGGTCAGGGAGCCGATCAGGCGCAGGGTTTTCGACACGATCTTTGGCGGGCCGGGTGGCGCCCTGGGCTTTTTACTCTGTGAGGCTGGGCAGTATATCCAGGGTCGCAGCACTCGTGTCGCGGTTGGGCGCGCGTCGCATGAACACGACCTACCCGATGCTAGACTGGCTCGCGAACATCCTTCATCGCGCAGCTTGTTCTGCCTGCATGGCGCAACCAGTCCCGCCGCTCTCGCAACTCACCGCGATTTCCCCGCTCGATGGCCGCTACGGTCAACAGACGGCCGCACTGCGCGACGTGTTCTCCGAGTTCGCGTTCATGCGGGAGCGCCTGCGGGTCGAGATCGAATGGCTGGTGCGCCTGTCGACGCTCGGGTTGCCCGAAATGGCGCCGCTTCCGCCCACCGCGCTGGAACGCCTGCGTGCGATGGTGCGCGATTTCAGCCCCGCCGATTGCGAGCAGATCAAGGCGATCGAGGCGCGCACGAACCACGATGTCAAGGCGGTGGAGTACTGGATCAAAAGCGCAGGGCAGGGCGTGGAGGAGTTGCACCAAGCGGCTGAATTCGTGCACTTCGCCTGCACGTCTGAAGACATCAACAACACCGCCCACGCACTGATGCTCGCGCGCGGGCGCGAATTGCTGTTGGCAGCACTGCGCGGCCTGCATGGGCAAGTGCGCGCGCTCGCGCACCGCTACGCCGCGGTGCCGATGCTGGCTCGCACGCATGGCCAGCCCGCGACTCCGACCACGGTCGGCAAGGAACTGGCGAACTTCGCCGTGCGTCTCGCCAATGCCATCGAGAGGATCGCGCGGGTGCCGCTGCGCGCCAAGATGAACGGCGCGGTCGGAAATTTCAATGCGCACCTGGCCGGTGCGCCGGCAGTCGATTGGGAGGCGTTCGCACGGCGGATCATCGAGGATCTGGGCCTGGTCTTCAACGAGCACACGACCCAGATCGAGCCGCACGACTACATGGCCGAATTGTTCGATGCGATCGCGTTTGCGAACGTGGTTCTGCTCGACCTCGATCGCGACCTCTGGGGCTATATCGCGCTCGGCTACTTCAAGCAGAAGCTCAAGGAAGGCGAGATCGGTTCCTCGACCATGCCGCACAAGGTCAATCCGATCGACTTCGAAAACTCGGAAGGCAATCTCGGCATCGCCAATGCGCTGCTGCGCCATTTTGCGGAGAAACTTCCGATTTCACGCTGGCAGCGCGATCTCTCGGACTCGACCGTGCTGCGCAACCTCGGCGTGGCGTTCGGTCACTGCCTGGTTGCGTACCAGGCAACCGAGCGCGGCCTCGCCAAGCTCGAGGTGAACGAGGCGGCACTCGTAGCGGATCTCGATGATGCGTGGGAAGTGCTTGCCGAGGCGGTACAGACCGTCATGCGCCGGTTCGGCGTGCCCGAGCCCTATGAACGGCTGAAGGAACTGACGCGCGGCAAAGGGATCACGCGCGACGCGCTACATGCGTTCATCGCAACGCTGCCCCTTCCCGATGCCGAGCGCAAAGCGCTGCTTGCCTTGACCCCGGCGAAGTACGTGGGCAAGGCGGCGGAGCTTGCGCGACGCTGCTGACCGTCGAGCGACTCCCGGTTCGTGTGCTGACGGATCAGCGGGATCGGCGCGCAGCGGTGCGCCGGAATAATGCGGCCCGGGCGCCGGCTGGAATAATGCGCGCCCTGTGCTTGTTTGTGCACCAACCGGGACCAGCGCCCGGCCGTCGACAACCGGAGGAGATACATGAAGAAAACGCTTTGCTTGCTCGCCGTGGCAGGAGGTCTCGTTACGCTGGGTGCGCCGGCGTATGCGCAATTCAACAAGCCTGAAGACGCCATCCGTTATCGCCAGTCGGCGTTCGTTCTGATGGGCAATAACTTCGGTCGCATCAACGCACAGTTGAAGTCGGGGTCGCCCAATCTGCAGGTGATCCAGTCCAGTGCAGCGCTGGTCGAAGTGATGTCGAAGCTGCCCTACGAAGCGTTCATTCCGGGCTCGGAGACGGGTGGCACGCCACCGACGCGCGCCAAGCCGGAGGTGTTCAAGGACACGGACAAGATCAAGTCGCTCGCGGAAAAGATGCAAGGCGAGGTGGCCAAACTCAACACGGTGGCGAAGGCAGGCGACATCGCTGCGATCCGCGCCCAGTTCGGGGAAGCTGGCAAGGCGTGCAAGGCGTGCCATGACGACTATCGCAAGGATCTATAGCGCGGCAAGACGCGCCGAAGGCGAAAACGCCGCCATGTTGGCGGCGTTTTGTTTTAGCGCGTGACGACGTAAGTCGCGACGGCAGCGGCGATCGCCAGCAGGATGGCCGCGCGGATGCGCAGGCCCAAGCCGTCGTTGGACGACACGAATCCGGCGCCGGGTTTGTCGCCCGTAAGCATCGGCAGCACCAGGTTTTCGCGCTTCGCGAAGTAGTAGTACGCAACCGCTACGAGGTGCAGGGCGATCAGCGTGAAGATGACGTACTGGTTGATCTTGTGGATGAGCGTCAGGCGATCGCTGGTGCCACTCGAGACCAGCTTCGCGAGCGGCCCTTCGCTCGCAATCGAATCGTTGGCAAAAAGGCCCGTGGATGCCTGCAGCAACAACACCGCAAGCACCGCGACTACCGACAGCGCGCCGAGCGGATTGTGACCCGCCTGTGCAGACGCGCTACCGTTGCGCATCTCATTCAGATACGAAAGCACTGCACCTGGCGGACGCACGAAGTTGGCAAACCGCGCGTGATGCGAGCCGGCAAACCCCCACATGATCCGGAACAGCACCAGCGTCAGGATGCAGTAGCCGCTGCGCATGTGCCAGTCGATCCAGTTGCCGCCGATCTTGGCCGACACGATCGAAAAAGAGACCAGTAACACCAGGATCCAATGGAACAGCCGCGTGGGCAGGTCCCAGATACGGATCACGGAACCACCTGCTGCTCTTCCTTCTTCTGCGGCTTGACCAGGTCTTCGCGTTTGACGCCAAGGTACATCGCGATCGCCGCAGCGACGAACACGGACGAATAAATGCCGAACATGATGCCGATGGTGAGCGCCAGCGCGAAGTAGTGCAGCGCCGGTCCACCCAGGAACAGCATCGACAGCGTCATGCTGAGCGTGCACCCGTGGGTGATGATGGTGCGTGAAATGGTGGCGGTGATCGCGGAATCGATCACCTCCGTCACGCTTGCCTTGCGCATCTTCTTGAAGTGTTCGCGCACCCGGTCGAAGATGATCACCGACTCGTTGACCGAGTAGCCCAGTACCGCCAGCACCGCGGCCAGCACCGGCAACGAAAACTCCCAACGGAAGATCGCAAACATGCCAACCACGAGCACGACGTCGTGCAGGTTGGCGACGATCGCGGCGACCGAGAATTTCCATTCGAAGCGGAACGCGAGATAGATCATGATGCCGATGACCACGATCAGCAGCGCCACCGCGCCATCCTGCGCGAGTTCGCTCCCTACCTGCGGTCCGACGAACTCGACCCGGCGCCGTTCGACGCTGGGATCGGCCGCCTTCAGCGCATCCATGACCTGATCGGCCTGCTGGCTTGCGTTCGCGCCGGGCTTGACCGGCAGCCGGATCAGCACGTCGCGCGAGGTGCCGAAGTTCTGCACCTGCGACTCGCCCCAACCCTTCGCTTCGATCGTGGCGCGAATCTTCTCGAGGTCGGCGGTGTTCGGATAACTGACCTCGAGCACCGCGCCGCCGGTGAACTCGATCGAGAGGTTCAGCCCGCTGAAGAATAGAAAGCCGACTGCGATCAGGAACGACGCCAGCGAGATCCCGTTCAGGATCAGCGAATACCGCATGAAAGGAATCGTGCGGCGGATGCGGAAGAATTCCATATGGACCCTTAGCGCGCGCTGCGCGCGCGCTCACAAAATTTCCCCTCCTCCGCCCCAGCGGGGGAGGGGGAAGGGGTGGGGGCACCGTTGTCGGGCCCTGAGTCAGCTACATGCCGCTTCACTTCGCCCCCGCCACCGCTTTATCCCCGCCCGTATCCGGCCGCCACACCTGCCCGATGCTCACTCGCGCCAGCTTCTTACGTGTGCCATAGATCAGGTTGATGATTGCGCGCGATACGAACACGGCGGTGAAGATCGAGGTGAGGATGCCCAGGCAGTGGACCACCGCGAAGCCGCGGATCGGGCCCGAGCCGAAGGCGAGGAGCGCGAGGCCCGCGATGAGCGTCGTCACGTTCGAGTCCAGAATCGTGTTGAAGGCCTTTTCGTAGCCTTCATAGATCGCCTGCTGCGGCGGCCTGCCGTTGCGCAACTCCTCGCGCACGCGCTCGTTGATCAGCACGTTGGCATCGATCGCCATGCCAAGTGTCAGTGCAATGGCGGCGATGCCGGGCAGAGTGAGCGTTGCCTGCAGCACCGACAGCAGTGCGACCAGCAGCATCAGGTTGAACGACAGCGCGATCACCGAGACGACGCCGAAAAGTCCGTAGTAGAGAATCATGAAGGTGGCGATCACGGAGAAACCGACCCACGTCGAGTGGAACCCGCGCGCGATATTGTCGGCGCCGAGACTGGGACCGATCGTGCGTTCTTCGATGATCTCCATCGGCGCGGCAAGCGATCCGGCGCGCAGCAGCAGCGCCACGTCATTGGCTTCCTGCGTCGTCATGCGGCCCGAGATCTGCACCCGTCCGCCGCCGATCTCAGTGCGGATCACGGGCGCGGTGACGACTTCGCCCTTGCCTTTTTCGAACAGTAGGATCGCCATGCGCTTGCCGACGTTCTCGCGCGTCACGTCGCGGAAGATACGAGCGCCCTTGGCGTCCAGCGTGAGATGGACCGCCGGCTCCTGCGTCTGGTTGTCGAAGCCGGCTTGCGCGTCGGTCAGGTTTTCACCCGTCAATATCACCTGGCGCTTGGTCAACAAGACCTGGCCGTTGCGGTCTGTGTAACGCTCGCAGCCGAATGGGACCGCGCCGGACGCGAGCGCGGAAAGATCTTCGGGCGACTCGCACAACAGCCGCACTTCCAACGTAGCGGTGCGCCCCAGGATCTTCTTCGCCTGCGCCGTGTCCTGCACGCCGGGCAACTGCACCACCACGCGGTCGGAGCCCTGCTGCTGGATCACCGGCTCGCTCACGCCCAGTTCGTTGATCCGGTTGTGCAGTGTGGTGATGTTCTGCTTCAGCGCATAGTTCTGCACGTTCCTGATCGCGACCGGCGACAGGGTCGCGATGAGGCGCAGGTCCGAGCCTTCGCCTTCCTCGCGCAAAACCAGGTCGCGGTTCGCATCGCGGATGATCTCTTCGGCACGCTTGCGCGTCTCGTCATCGCGAAACCGGATTTCGAGCGTGTTGCCCAAGCGGTTGATGCCGCCGTGACGGATCGACTTGTCGCGTAGCAGGGTGCGCAGGTCACCGGCGATCGACTCGACACGCTTTTCGACCGCCTCTTTCATGTCGACCTGCATCAGGAAGTGCACGCCTCCACGCAGGTCAAGTCCCAGGTACATCGGCAACGCATGGATGCTCACCAGCCACTTTGGCGTGCGCGGGACCAGGTTGAGCGCGACGACGTAGGTCGGGTCCTTCGGATCGGGATTCAGCGCGTGTTCGATCGTGTCCTTGGCCTTCAACTGCGTGTCGGTGTCGGGCACGCGCACCCGCACGGTGGCGTTGAGGCCGACCGTCTCGAAGGTGACGCTGTCGAAAGGTATGTTGGCGCTGCGCAGCGTGGCCTCGATGCGATCGCGCATCGAAGCGTCGACCTTGATGGTGGCTTTCTGCGAGGAAACTTGGACCGCCGGTGCTTCGCCGAAGAAGTTCGGCACGGTGTACAGGACGCCGAAGATCAGGGCGACCGCGACGATGAGGTACTGCCAAAGCGCGTAACGATTCATGGCGTGACCAGGTGGGATGACCGACGGCGTGGCCGCCGATCAAATCGACTTCATCGTTCCCTTGGGCAGCAGCGTCTGCACAGCACCCTTCTGCATCGAGATCTCGACCGGCTTGCCGTCGACCGAGGCCACCTGCACGACCATGTACTGGTCCGACAACTCGGTGATCTTGCCGATGATGCCGCCGGAGGTCACGACCTCGTCGCCCTTGCCCAGGGTCTCGACCATCGATTTGTGTTCCTTCTGGCGCTTGGTTTGAGGCCGGATGAGCAGAAAGTAGAAGACGACGAAGATCAGCACCATGAAGCCGACCGAAGTCAGCATCGACTCCGGTCCACTTGCGGCAGCCGGTGCGGTCTGCGCGAGTGCGTCGGAAATAAGGAACATGGAGGGACTCCGGAGTGCGTGGAGCGGCGGATTATAGAGAGGCGATAGAGAGAGGCGGCGGCGCTTGCTTCACTCGATCCGACCGCGCCGCCGCGCCCGCGTTCCATCGGCAAAAGCCGAAAAACCGCCGGCTTCGATCGCGCTGCGTGCCTGCCGCATCAGATCGAGGTAGTAGTGCAGGTTGTGCACCGTGTTCAGGCGCGCGCCCAGGATCTCGTTGACCCGCTGCAGATGGTGCAGGTAGGCGCGCGTGTATCCGCGACAGGTCGAACAGGAACAGGTCGGATCCAGCGGCTGCGTGTCGTTGCGGTATCGGCTGTTGCGGATCTTGACGTCACCTGCGCTCGTGA
>DASQAE010000365.1:0-2065 GCA_035635915.1 Burkholderiaceae bacterium
CTTGTGCTCGACTACACCATTGGCAACCGACAACGTGTCACTGGCGACGCCAAAACGAGTTGCCGCTGCCTGCAGCAGCATCGCGCGCGCAGTCGCGCCCGCTTGCCGCATAGGGCCCCAGGCATCGCGCACGCTGGTCGACCCGCCGGTCGCCTGCACGCCCAACGCTTCGCCCATCCTGAATTGCGTCACACGCACCAGGCGCGCCAGCGTGCCGCTATCGTCGGGCCGGAAAGGCACGCCATCGCCCAACACGGTTGCGTTGGCGTAGGTCGCGTCGACTGGCGCTTCTTCGAAGCGAAGCCGCGCCGGATCGGCATCCATCTCCTCGGCCACGATCAGCGCCAGCGTCGAAGCGACACCCTGGCCCATCTCCTGGCGCGGCACCTGCACCGTCACCAGACCGTCGGCTCCAAGCCTGATCCACGCGGTGAGGATGGTATCGCTTGTACCCGGATGCAACGCCGCGGGTGGACTGAGGCGATCGCGTGGCCGATAGAAGCGGTACACGCCGATGGCAAGTGCACCAGCCACCACGCCGGCGCCGATCAGAAAGACACGGCGCCGCCTGCTGCTCGGCGCGGGCGAGGTCGAAATGATCTCGGTCATTGCGAGCCTCCGCGTCACGCCTTGGTCGCGGCCGCAGCGGCGTGAATCGCCTTGCGTACGCGCGGATAGGTGCCGCAACGGCAGATATTGGTGATTGCCGCATCGATGTCGGCATCGCTGGGTTTGTTGTTGGTCTTCAGCAGCGCGGCGGTCGCCATGATCATTCCGGACTGGCAGTAGCCGCACTGCGGCGCCTGCGCATCCACCCACGCTTGCTGGATCGGATGCAAACCGCCGGGTTGGCGCAGGCCTTCGATCGTGACCACCTTCTTGCCCGCGCATGCGGAGACTGGCATCACGCACGAGCGCACCGCCTGGTCATCCAGATGCACCGTGCAGGCACCGCACGCAGCGACGCCGCATCCGAACTTGGTCCCGGTCAATCCGAGGTGATCGCGCAGGGCCCATAGCAACGGCGTGTCGGGGTCGACGTCGAGCTCGACCGGTTTGCCGTTCACAACGAAGCTGATCATGAATTTGCCTCTTTCTTGCGCCGTTGCGCGGGTTGCCGCGCCGAAGTCGCAGGTGGCGCCGACCATGCCGCAACCAGCGTTTCAAGTACACCGCGCAGAGTGGTTTCGAAATCGACCTTGAAACGCGCGTCGAGCTCCGGGTCGGAACGCAGAACCGCCGCAACTTTCGGTGACGGTTCCGCAAGCTGGCCAAGCCCGATCAACAATGCGTGAGTAATGACACAAACCTGCTCGCCTTTACCGCGCAACGCGGGCAACGCGCTTTCAATGAGGGCTGAGCTGGTGTCGAGAAACCCGGCCAGGAAGCGCTTGAACCACAACAGGTCCTGCGCCGGCACGTTGGACTCGAGCGTCGAGTGCAGGCGCGCCAGCAACAGGCGCAGCGTGCGGGCCTCACCCAACGTTGCGGCCACATCGCGCGCCAGCGTGGCCGCAGTGGCAGTGCCACCGGAAAGGCGCCGTTCCAGCGCTGCCATCCATTGCGACAGCTCGCGCGCCACCAGGGCAAGGAACAGCGCTTCCCGGGTGGCGAAATAGGTGTACGCCGAAGCCTTGGCCAAACTCGCCTCCCGCGCCACGCTGGCGACCGTGATGGTTTCGAACGGACTGACCTGCAGCAGCCGGTGCGCCGCCTCCAGCAGATGCTCGCGCCGCAGCGTCTTGTCGGCGGGGCTGCGCGCGCGCCAGCCGCCGATGGAATGCTGCGTGCGGGCACCGGGCGCGGGCCGACGCGATGTTGCACCGGTGGATAATCGACCCATGGTCGGATATTAAGCGTCCGCCGGTCGGCTAGTCAAGACGACGGTCCCTCCCAGCGCGCCGCATGGGGATCGGGCGCCCGGCTGGGCGCAGGGCACTCCCGCCGGATCGCCGTGTTCGCACGCCAATCCATCCCCCGCTTTGCGCGCTTCGTCGCACGCGCTTTGCTGCGCGCCGGTCAGCAGCGAACACTTGTCGCCTCCCAATTCCAAAGGAGGCTTCCA
>DASQAE010000366.1:0-4667 GCA_035635915.1 Burkholderiaceae bacterium
GCGCTCGGCGACCGCGTGAACAAGAACACGGCATCGATGGGGGTTGCGTTTACCAGCTGCACGGTGCCCGCCGCCGGGCGCCCGACATTCGAGATCGGTCCGAACGAAATCGAGATGGGTGTCGGCATCCACGGCGAGCCCGGGCGACGACGCGAAAAATTCAAGCCGGCCGATGCGATCTGCAAGGATCTGCTGGATGCCATCCTCGCGGACCTGCGTCCCGCCGATGGCGCGCAATGCCTGCTGCACGTCAACGGCTTCGGCGGCACGCCGCTGATGGAGCTCTACCTGCTCTATCACGCCGCGCGCAAACGACTCGAGCGCGAAGGACTCAAGGTCACGCGCTCCCTGGTGGGCAGTTACACCACCTCGCTCGAGATGGCCGGCGGCTCGCTTACCCTGACATTGCTCGATAGCGAACTCACCCGCTTATGGGATGCGCCCGTCCACACCGCTGCACTGCACTGGTGACGTCGCCTGGCGTCTCATGAAAATCATGAGGCCAGAATCATCATCCGGCCATTGAGCCGGCAGCCTCCCCGGCCCAGTATTCATCCGGCGCCAGAAACGGCGTCGTTATTAATCTTTCAAGGAGCTTTGCCATGGTCTGGGAAAAACCGGCTGCGATCAACTGGCGTTTCGGCATGGAAATCACGCTGTACGTCGCTCATCGCTAAACCAGTTCGTCTACACGTGGCACGCGGGCGGGCCGGACCCTGCGCCCGGTTCACCCGCGCCCGCCTGATTCATTTTGAAGATTCGTGTGCTTGGCTCCGCCGCGGGCGGAGGGTTTCCACAGTGGAATTGCAACTGCCGTAACTGCGCCGGCGTACGCACGGGCAGGATTCGCGCCCGCGAGCGCACGCAATCATCGATCGCCGTGCGCGGCGCAGATCCGTTTGCGTGGGCGCTCGTCAACACGTCGCCCGATCTGCTCGCCCAGCTCAAAGCGACTCCCGAACTGCAGCCCGCGCGCGCCCAGCGCGACACCGCGATCGCCGGTGTGGTGCTGGTCGACGGCCAGGTCGATCACACCACCGGGCTTTACATGCTGCGCGAATCGACGCGCGCGCTGCCGCTCTGGTGCACCGACAGCGTTTATGCCGATCTGACCCGTGGCAACCCGGTGCTCTCGGTGCTGGGGCACTTTTGCGGCGTCGACCGGCAGCGGATCGATCCCGAGGGCAGCGAGTTTCGTCTCGATGGCCTGCTCGACGTGCGCTGGCAGGCGCACGCGTTGGCGGGCAAACCGGCACCGTATTCGCCGAATCGCGAGCATCCGATCCGCGGCGACAACGTCGCGCTCCAGATCAGCGATACCGCAACCGGCCGCACGGCGTTTTATGCGCCGGGACTCGGCGGCATGGACGCCGCCACTTGGGAACACATGCAGCGTGCCGACTGCGTGCTGGTCGACGGCACGTTCTGGACCGACGACGAAATGATCCGCCTCGGGCTGTCGAAAAAGTCCGCGCGCGACATCGGCCATCTGCCGCAATCCGGCAATGGCGGCATGTTGCACTGGCTGGACCGCCTGGCGCCGACAACGCGCCGCGTCCTGATCCACATCAACAACACCAATCCAATCCTCGACGAGGCGAGTCCGGAGCGACGTGAGCTCGATCGCCGCCGCGTCGAGGTGGCCTACGACGGCATGGAGATCGAGCTGTGAGCGAACCCGCCTGGAGCCGGCAGGAATTCGAAGCGCGTCTGCGCGCGCTCGGCGATCGTTATCACATCCATCATCCGTTCAACGTCATGCTCAACACCGGCAAGGCGACGCGCGAGCAGATTCGCGGCTGGGTGGCGAATCGCTTTTATTACCAGGTCAACATCCCGATCAAGGACGCAGCCATCCTTGCAAATTGCACCGACCGGGCTGCGCGCCGCCAGTGGGTACAGCGCATCCTCGATCACGATGGTTACGGCGACGATCCGGGCGGCATCGACTCATGGTTGCGCCTGGGCGAAGCGGTCGGCCTGTCACGCGATCACGTCGAGAGTCTGCGCGACGTGTTGCCGGGGGTGCGTTTCGCCGTCGATGCGTACGTGAATTTCGCGCGCCGCGCGCCCTGGCAGGAAGCGGCGTGTTCGTCACTGACCGAACTTTTTGCGCCGCAGATCCACAAGCAGCGCCTGGCGAACTGGCCGGAACACTATCCGTGGATCGAACGCGCAGGGTTGGGTTATTTCCAGAGCCGGGTGAGCCTGGCGCGGCGCGACGTCGAACATGGACTCGCGGTGACACTCGACTACTTCCGCACGCGCGCGGAGCAGGAGAGGGCGCTGACCATTCTCACGTTCAAGCTCGATGTGCTTTGGGCGATGAACGACGCCATGGCAGCAGCATACGGAGTGCGGCAGTGATCCAGGTTGGGGACGAAACCAGACTTGCGATCGGCAAGGGCTTCCGCCTGCAGTGGGAGCCGGCGCAAAACGCGCACGTACTTCTGTACCCCGAGGGCATGGTGAAGCTGAACGGCAGCGCGGGCGAGATCCTGCGCCGCTGCGACGGCGTGCGCACGCTGGTTCAGATCGTCGCGGATCTGGAGACGACCTTCAATCAGAAGGGGCTCGCACCCGACGTGCAGGACTTCGTCGCGTACGCGCGTGAGCAAGGTTGGTTGGAGATAGCGGCGTGACCAATAACTTGCCGCAGCCCGGGCCACCGCTGTGGCTCCTGCTTGAACTCACGTATCGCTGCCCGCTGCACTGCGTGTATTGCTACAACCCGATCGAGTTCGCGCGGGTCGAAGACGAGATGACCACCGACGATTGGGTCCGGGTACTGCGCCAGGCACGCGAGCTCGGCAGCGTGCAACTCGGCTTGTCCGGCGGTGAACCGCTGGTGCGCGACGACCTCGAGGACATCACCGCGGAAGCGCATCGGCTCGGCTACTACACCAACCTGATCACGTCCGGCGTCGGGCTGACGGAAAAACGCATCGCTTGCCTCAAGGACTCGGGGCTCGATCACATCCAGGTCTCATTCCAGGATTCGACGCGCGAGATGAACGACTTCCTCTCGCACACAAAAACCTTCGACCTGAAGCTCCGCGTCGCGCAGATGGTCAAGGCGCACGGTTACCCGATGGTGCTCAACTGCGTGCTGCACCGGTTGAACATCGATCAGATCGACACGCTGATCGACATGGCCGACCGTCTCGGTGCCGACTACCTGGAGCTCGCCAACACGCAGTACTACTCATGGGCGCACGTTAACCGCGACGCGTTGTTGCCTTCGCGGGCACAACTCGAGGCGGCCGAGCGCAAGACGCAGCAATGGCGTGAGCGATTGGAAGGCAGGATGAAGATCTTTTTCGTCGTGCCCGATTATTTCGAAACCCGGCCGAAACGCTGCATGAACGGCTGGGGCACAACGTTCATGACGGTGACGCCCGACGGCACCGCGCTGCCGTGCCACACCGCGCGCATGCTGCCGGGTTTGTTATTTCCCAACGTACGCTCGACGAGCGTGAGTGCGGCCTGGTACGACTCCGACGGGTTCAATCGTTTTCGCGGCACGGGCTGGATGAAAGAACCGTGCGCAAGCTGCGACGAGCGCGAGAAGGACTTCGGCGGCTGCCGGTGCCAGGCGTATCTGCTCGCGAACGATCCGTATGCGGCGGACCCGGTGTGCGACAAAAGTCCGCAGCACGCAGTGGTCACCGCAGCGGTCGAGCAGGCGCAGCAGCCGCGAGTGCGCGAGCATCCGTTGGTATTTCGCGATCCGGCGAATTCGCGTCAGCGCAGCGCAGAGCCGATGACGAATCTGCGTTGAGCCGACAGCACTTTGCGGGTTAGCGACAGATGGCCGCCGGACCCAGCACCGCCTGCTCTCCGCGGTGCGTGACGCGCTGCGAGCGATGTCTTCGGTCAAGCCCGCGCGGGCACCCGCGCCGACATCCCGCCAAGGTGCACGCCGCTGTCAAGCATCAGCAGCTCGCCGGTAACCGTCCGCGCACTATCGATCAGCCACACCACCGCCTCGGCCACATCCTCGGGTGTGCTGGCGCGGGCAAGCGGCGCGTTGCTCTCGTACATCGCCTTGATCTTCTCGTACCCTTCCTGCCCCACGCCATCGACAAACCAGCGCGTGGTGATGAGACCCGGACACACGGCGTTGACGCGCACTTCCGGAGCCAGGGCGCGGGCGAAATAAAGCGTCATCGAATTCACCGCGCCCTTGGAAGCGATGTAAGCCACGGAAGAGCCGATGCCCAATGCACCCGCGATCGACGACACGTTGACGATGGAGCCGCTGGCGGCCTTGAGGTGCGACGTGCAGGCGCGGATCATTTGAAACGTACCGAGCGCATTGACGCCGACAACGCGCTGGAACACTTGCGCATCGATCGCGTCCCAGTTGATCGCACCTGCGAACGACGTGACGCCTGCGTTGTTGACCAGGGCATCGACACGGCCCCAGCGTTCGACCACCGCCTTCACCATGGCCTTGCAATCGTCGTCCACGCTGACATCGCCGCGCATCAGGAGCGAGTCGGCGCCCGCGTCGCGACAGACGGCCAACGACGCTTTGGCTTCCGACTCGCTCTTCGAATAGTTGATGAGCAGGTCGTAGTCGCGGCTGGCAAGCGCGAGTGCGGTGGCTGCACCCACGCCGGTGGCGGAGCCGGTCACGATCGCGACTTTGCGTTGCTTCAAGG
>DASQAE010000367.1:0-3726 GCA_035635915.1 Burkholderiaceae bacterium
TGCTGCCGATCCGGCGACCAAGAGCATTCCGGTCGTATTCGTGACCAGCAAGGGACAGAAGGCAGACCAGGTTTGGGGTCAGCTGCAAGGCGCCAAGGGCTACATCGTCAAACCCGTACGCCCCGAGCAGGTGGTCGAGCAACTGAAGGTCGCAGCGGCCTGAGCGGCGCTGCGCTTCCGATCCGAATGCCATGGACGCACCCGCCATTTTGGCGCCGAGTGAAGCGCTTACGCGTTTTACGCCGCCGGCGGGCGCGCTGCTTGGGCCGACACTGGCACGCGAAGAGCGGCGCGTGCGTTACGGCTTTCGTGTCAGTTCGCTCGGCCTGCTGATCAAGCTCGACACCGGATCCGAGGTGGTCGAGGCGCGCGCCATCGCCGCCATGCCGAACGCGCCGCGCTGGCTCGCCGGCGTGATGAACCTGCGCGGCAACCCGGTGCCGGTGTTCGATCTGGGCGCGGCACTCGACCTTGCGCGCAACGACGAATCGCACAAGACGATGGTGCTCGTACTGGACAAAGGCGATGCCGCCGCGGGTTTGTTGATCGACGGCATGCCGCGTGTTGTGCCGCCCGGCAGGGCGATCGAGCAACCGGCCGCGCTGCCCGCGCGGCTTGCGCCGTTTGCGCCGAACGCGATCGCCACGAGCGACGGCGTCTGGCTCGAATTCGATCATGTTGGTTTTCTCACAAACCTGGCGGCGACCTAGGTCGGTCACGCTCTACAAAGTAAACGTCGGTCGCTCTGGAGCCATCATGAAACTACAACCCAAGTTCCTCAAACACCTGAAGCTGCCGCACAAGTTCGCCATCATCGGCGCGCTCGCGGTCACCATGGCCGCGGCGCCCCTGTATGCGATCTACCAGCGCACGCAGGGCGACATCGATGCGATCCACACCGAGCAGGCCGGCCTGCAGCCGGTCACGGCCACTTTGGAGCTGATCCAGGCGATCCAGGATCACCGGGGCTCATCGTCCTACTTGCTGTTGGGCGACGAAAAGCAGGAGCCCAACGTGATCAAGCAGGACGCCGCGGTGTCACAGGCGATCACCAAGCTGGAACCGCTGGTCGCGGCGGCAAAGGAAGATCGGATCACCGAGCGCTGGCAGGCGTTCAAGCGCGACTGGACTTCGATTCGCGACAAGATCTCGGGTCGCAAGGTCGACCAGCGCGCCATCTCGGACGCCCAGGTCGGCGCGGTGCGCGACCTGCTGCGCCTGAAGGACGAGTTCATTACGCGTTACCGCCTCGATCTCGACGACGACTTCGAGAACAGCCACCAGATCCGGGCATCGCTGGTGGAACTGCCCGCGCTGAGTGAAACGCTCGGCCAGTTGCGCAGCCCGATCGTGTCGCGCCTGCGTGACATCGCGCGCATCCGGGCCAGCACTTCGCCTTCGTCGCATAACAACGACGCGCTGCTGCAGGCGGCTTTTTCCGCAACCGACCGCGCGCACTTCGCCGAAACCGTCAAGGACGTGCAAGAGGCGTTGGATCGCTACGTGTCCCAGGCGCAATTGGTGACACGCGTTTCGCCCGATATGCGCGAGAGCGGAGAGGCACTTATCGCCGACATCGTGCAGCACACCAACTACGCGCTGAACCTGGTGCGGCGCGAAATCCTCAGCAAGGAACTCCCGACCGTCGATGCCGCGCAGTACCTGACCGACGTATCGCGGCCGCGTGAAGCGGTGCGTGCCGCGGCGACCAAGGCCGAATTGGTGACCAAACGTCTGGAGCGCAACGAGGCCCAGCTGGTGCGCGCACAGCGGTTCTTCCTGGCGGGCGCGTTGACATTTGCGCTGTTGGGCCTGCTGGTTGCGGTGCTGATCATTCGCAGCATCACGCAGCCCGTCGACGCGCTGCTGCAGGCGGTGCGCCGCCTCGAAGCCGGCGACGAGGACGCACGCGCCCGACTGAATCGCACCGACGAGGTGGGCCAGCTCGGCGCCGCGTTCGACCAGATGATGGACGTGCGCGTGGCGAACCTGAAGCGCGAGAACGATGCGCTCAACAACTCGGTGCTGACGCTGCTGCAGGCGGTGGCGCAGCTCGCGCGCAAGGACTTGACGGTGAAGGTGCCGGTGACGGCAGACGTGACCGGCCCGGTGGCCGACGCGTTGAACCTTCTGACCGGCGAAACGGCCAAGGTGTTGCAGCAGGTGAGCGACATCTCGGCCGAAGTGACGGCGGCATCGCTGAAGGTGAAGGCGCAGTCCGACACGGTGATGAACGCAGCTGCGCTGGAAAGCCAGCAGGTCGAGCAGACCGCACAGTCGCTCGAGCGCGCTTCCGAGACGATGACGCAGATCGCCGCGATGGCGCAGCATTGCAACGGCGCGGCCGAACGCGCGATCAAGACAACGCAGCAGGCGCTGGAGACGGTGACCGGCACGGTCGGCGGCATCAACAACACGCGCGACACGATCCGCGAGACGGAAAAGCGGATCAAGCGGCTGGGCGAGCGCTCGCAGGAAATTTCGGTGGCCGTGAACCTGATCAACTCGATCGCGGAACGTACGCACATCCTCGCGCTGAACGCCGCCATGCACGCGGCGTCGGCGGGTGAAGCCGGCCGCGGATTCGCGGTGGTTGCGGACGAGGTGCAGCGCCTGGCAGAAAGCGCGCGCCAGTCGACGCAGCAGATCGCCACGCTGGTGAACAACATCCAGGTCGAGACCGCGGACACGGTGAACACGATGAACTCGGCGATCTCGCAGGTCGTCGAGGGCTCGAAGCTCGCCGAGCAGGCGGGGCGCCAGATGCAGATCACGCAGGAGGCGACCGCCGAACTGGTGTCGTCGGTGAAGCAGATCGCCGTGCAGTCGCAGCAGCAGGCGCGTACGACGACCGAACTGCTCGAACGGGCCAGTCTGATCAAACAAAGCACGCAGGCGACAAGCAGGCAGCTCACCGAGCAGGGGCAGCAGACCAACCTCCTGGTGGAGTACGCGCGCAACCTGCTTGCCACGGTGCGGGTGTTCAAGCTGTCTTCGACCTGATCGTCGCGGTACTGACCCGGCCGGTGTCGGCGCGGTACCTGGGGAGCAACGATGGGAACCATCGACGATCGCATCGCGCCGTTGGCACTGGCGGTGACGACGCTCGAAGAGCGTCTGGGCCGCGCACGCGCCGAGCCGGACGACGACCGCGACGCCGCGGCAGCGCACTGTCGCGAGATGCAGCAGGCGGTTGTGCGCTTCGGCGCCCAGGCGGGCGCGGCCGGCGCATCCGGGCTGGCGCATGCCGCCGAGTGGCTGAGCGCGAACCTCGAATACCTGGCGCAGAAGCAGCGCAGCCTGTTGCCCGAAGAGCAGGCGTATCTGCAGCGCTGGCCGCAGCTCGCAAGCGACTACGTCGCCGGACCGAGTCCGGTGCCGGCGGCGGCGAGGCGACTGGTGCATTTCGCCGAGCACCCCGTGTGGACTCTGCGGCCGTCGCCTGTCGGCAGTGCCAACATACTTACGCGCCTGACGGCGTATCAGTCGCCAGAGCGAAATGTCGAGGCAGCAGCGGCTGCGCTCGCGAGCGAGGTGATCGCCCACGCTGCGTCTGAACAGACGCAGGTTCCGGTTGCGCCTCCGATCGAGGTAGCGCCCGAGCCGATCGAGATCACAACGGCGCCGCAGGATCCGCTCGACTTCGCGTTGGCAGCACTCGCCGACGCGGCTGGCGAACTTGCCGCGGTTGCGCCCGATCGGCGCGATGCGGTACTCGAACTCTAT
>DASQAE010000368.1:0-8332 GCA_035635915.1 Burkholderiaceae bacterium
CAGGCCGGGCGCGACGTCAGTCGCCTGCTCGGCGAAACGTCGATCCAGACCTACTTGCACACCGACACGTCGCTTGCCACCACGGTCAAGCTGCGGGTCGTTGCGCGCCAGCAGCAGATGATGCGCGTCGACTTCGAGAACCAGCCCGAGGCGGAAGTGCTGGCGGCAAAACTGGGCGAATACGAGTCGCTGCTGCCCGGTTACGACGTCATCACGCTATCCGACTACGGCAAGGGCGGACTCGCGCACATCACGCGCATGATCGAACTCGCGCGCGCCGCAGGCCGACGGGTTCTGGTGGATCCAAAGGGCGACGACTATGCCCGTTACGCGGGCGCGACGGTGATCACGCCGAATCGCGCGGAACTGCGCGAGGTGGTCGGGCGCTGGAAAAGCGAGGCCGATCTCGAGGGGCGGGTACAAAAAATGCGGCGTGATCTCGGCATCGATGCAGTGTTGCTGACCCGCAGCGAGGAAGGCATGACGCTGTTCGCGCAAGGTCCAAGCTGGTCGATTCCCGCGGTCGCGCGCGAAGTGTTCGATGTGTCGGGTGCGGGTGATACGGTGATCGCAGTGCTGGCGGCGGCGCTGGGCGCCGGCGCCGAGCTGCGCGAGGCCGTGACGCTTGCCAACCGCGCCGGTGGCATCGTGGTGGGCAAGTTGGGGACGGCAACGGTGTCTTACGCGGAATTGTTCGCATGAAGATCGTTGTCACCGGGGCTGCGGGATTCATCGGCGCCAATCTGGTCAAGGCGCTCAACGGCAGCGGCGAGACCGATATCCTGGCCGTCGACAACCTAACGCGCGCCGACAAGTTCCACAATCTTGTCGACTGCGAAATCGCGGAGTACTTCGACAAGAGCGAGTTGCTCGACCTCATGCGGCGGCGCGCGCTGCCCAAGCCGGACGTCGTTTTCCATCAGGGTGCATGCTCGGACACGATGCAGACCGACGGCCGCTACATGATGGAGAACAACTACCGTTACTCGCTCGAGCTGCTGCACTGGTGCCAGGCCGAACGCGTGCCGTACGTGTACGCGTCGTCGGCAGCGGTTTATGGATTGGGCCCGGTATTCGAGGAGTCGCGTCAGCACGAGCGGCCACTGAACGTCTACGGCTATTCGAAATTCCTGTTCGACCAGGTGGTGCGGCGCGAGCTGGCGCGCGCGTCGGCGCCCGTGATCGGCCTGCGTTACTTCAACGTCTATGGGCCGCACGAAGCGCACAAGGGACGCATGGCTTCGGTCGCATTCCATCAGTTCAGTCAGTTCCGCGCGGAAGCCAAGGTCAAGCTGTTCGAAGGCAGCCATGGTTATTCCAACGGCGCGCAATGCCGTGACTTTGTCCACGTCGACGACGTGGTGCGCGTGAACCTCTTTTTCTGGCAGCGGCCGACGAGCGGCGTCTACAACGTCGGAACCGGACGCGCGCAGAAGTTCAACGACGTCGCACTGGCGGTCGTCAACACGTTGCGCGCTTCGCGCAACGAACCGGCGCTTGGGCTGGCCCAGGCGGCTCGCATCGGCGCGATCGAATACGTGGCGTTCCCCGATGCGTTGCGCGGCAAGTACCAGGCGTTCACGCAAGCTGACGTCACTCGCCTGCGCGCGGCTGGATTCGATGCGCCGATGATGACCGTCGAACAAGGCACGGCCGCGTATATGCGCTGGTTACTGGAACAAGCGAAAGACTGAAATTGGTATCTGACCCCGTTTTGCGTCGGCGCCGCGCGGCGTTTCTGGATCGCGATGGGGTGATCAACGTCGACCACGGTTACGTGTTCCGGCGCGAGGACTTCGAATTCGTCGAAGGCGTGCTCGCGGCAGGCGCACGGCTCGTCGAGCGCGGGTTTGCGCTTGTCGTGGTGACCAATCAATCGGGTATTGCGCGCGGCATGTACTCGGAAGCGGACTTTCTCGCCCTGAACGCGTGGATGGGCGCGCAATTTGCGGCAGCGGGCGCGCCGCTCGCAGGCATCTACTTCTGTCCGCATCACCCCGCGGTGGGGCGGGAGACGTATCGCGTCGCGTGCGACTGCCGCAAGCCGGCCCCTGGAATGCTGTTGCAGGCCGCGCGCGAACTGCAGCTTGATCTTGCACGCTCCGTGATGTTCGGCGACAAGCGCCACGACCTCGAAGCAGCGGAGGCTGCGCACGTTCCCGCGCGCGTATTGCTGGGCAAAAATGCAACCCAGTTGCCCGCTGCCATCGATGGGAGCCTTTGCAGCGCGCGTTTTCGCTCGCTCGCGGACGCGGTCGCCAGCCCCAAGCTGTGGGCGCTGCTTGGCGAGGCCTCGCATGCCTGAACGACCTGGATTCGAGCACAAGATCGTTGCGCGCGATGGTCTGGCGACACGTGTCGCGGCGCTTGCGCGCCCGATCGTGCTGACAAACGGCGTGTTCGACATCCTGCACCGAGGCCACGTGACCTACCTGACGCGCGCGCGTGCGCTCGGCGCAAGCCTCGTGGTCGCAATCAATTCGGATCAATCCGTGCGTCAACTTGGCAAGGGCGACGATCGTCCGATCAATGCGCAGGAGGATCGGGCTGCTGTAGTTGCGGCATTGGAGAGCGTGACGCTGGTCACACTGTTCGACGAAAGCGTGCCGCTTTCTGTACTGCAGATCGTCCGCCCCGAGGTTTATGCCAAGGGAGGTGACTACGACATGGAGCTCATTCCTGAGGCACAACTGGCGCGCACGTGGGGTGCAAAGGTGGTCGCGATCGCCTTCGAACACGAACGATCGACCACCGCGCTGTTAAGACGCGTTCGTGGCGGTGAATGCTGATCATCGGCGACTTGCAAGGCTGCCTCGCAAGCCTGCGCGAACTGCTCACTGCGGCGTCCACCAAGGGGCGTCTGCTTTTCCTCGGTGACCTGGTCAACCGCGGGCCGTCTTCCTTAGAAACGTTGCGCTTCGTGCGCGATCTTGGCGACCGTGCGGTTGCCCTGCTCGGCAATCATGATCTGCATCTGCTTGCGGTCGCAGCCGGCATTCGCCCCTTGCATCACAACGACACGCTGCAGGAGATTCTTGATGCGCCGGACCGCGGGCCGTTGCTCGACTGGTTACGCGCGCGCCCGCTGGCCCACATGGAGGCCGGCGCACTTTTTGTCCACGCCGGCGTGTTACCGCAGTGGACCGTGGCGAAAACGCTTGCGCTTGCAGCCGAAGTTCAGGCGTGTCTGCGCGGTCCGGACCACAAGTCGTTTCTGCGCCAGATGTACGGCAACGCGCCTGCGCGCTGGGATGACGGCCTTGTAGGTGCCGATCGCCTGCGTTGCGTGATCAACGCCCTCACGCGGGTGCGCTTCGTAAGTGCTGATGGCACGATGGATTTCAAAGTCAAGGAAGGCGCAAGCGCGGCGCCGCCGGGATATGTGCCGTGGTTCGATCATCCCGATCGCGCCACGCACCCCGCGCGCGGTGGCGTGCCCGTGGTCTTTGGTCACTGGTCGACGCTGGGTTTGCTCGACCGCCCCGATGCCGTTTGCCTCGACACCGGTTGCGTCTGGGGCGGAAAACTCACCGCGATGCGCTGGCCGGAACGGACTCTTGTGCAGGTGACGTGTCCGCGGTCGGCGTCGCCGACGCGCTAGCGGACGGCGAAGCGGTCGGCCGTGCTGCATGCGTGGGCAGATCTGTCGACACCCCAAGATGGTTCGCGATGGCGCTGCGCGCGAGTTGCGCGAGCTGATGGCGCGTAGTGTCGGGCGTCGCAAGAAGCGCTGGCAGGCGAGTGACCTCGACTGCGATATCGCGCGCAGCCAGGATGTTCCAAAGCGAGGTGAGAAGACCCAAGTCGCCGACGAAACTTGCGGCTGAAGTCTGCACGCCGGCATCCGTGTACCGCAGCGCGACCGGCCAGATCTCGCAGCCGACTTCGAGCGCGGGCGCGATCAGATTCGAGTGAAACGGCAGCAGCGAAAATCCGTCGGTGGTAGTTCCCTCGGCGAATACCACCACGGAATCGCCGCACTGCAGACGATCGCGTACCCGTTGATTCATCGCGGCCACCGCGTGCCGGCGGCCACGTTCGATGTATAGCGTGCCGACCAGCGTGACCAGCAGTCCGATCACCGGCCAACGACCGATTTCGGACTTCGCGACGAAGCGCGACGGCAGCGTGCCGAGCAGCGCGAACACGTCGATCCATGAGATGTGATTGGCGAGCATCAAGCGACCCGGTTTGCCCGGCAGTACGCCGTCGCGTGCCAATTGAGGATCAAGCGCATCGCCCGAGTCGACCAGGCGCATGCCGCAGATGCGAAGCAGGCCGCGAGACCACGCGCCAATGATCCGGTTGCGCTTCGGCTGACTAAGCGCGGGAAACAGCAGGCCGCTGATTACGATCCCATCGAGGATGTGCAGCAAAAGGATCAGCACGCGCAGCGGCGCGAGGATGTAACGCATTGGTTCAGAACGCTGGCTCAGCGCGAAAAATGGTGTCTGACCCCATTATTTCCGGGTGAAGCGGAGGTCGCCGCCGACAAGTGTGTAGCGGGCACGACCAATCAGTTCGTAGCCGGAAAATGGCGTGTTCTTGCCGTGGCTCACCAAGGCGGCGGCTTCGAGGCGCCAGGGTTCGGCGGGATCGAAAATGCAGATGTCGGCCTTGGCCCCCGGGGCGAGACGTCCGGTCGGTTCGCCGAGGATCTGGCCCGGCGTGCTGCTGACCTTGCCCAGCGCATCGAGCAGCGCAACCTTGTTCTCGCTCGCCCACTTGAGCACCAGCGGAAGCAGCGTCTCGAGCGCCGTGGCGCCAGGCGCGGCTTCATCGAACGGCAGCAGCTTGTCGTCCGCATCGACCGGCGTGTGGTCCGAGCAGATGGCATCGATCGTTCCGTCGGCAAGGCCGGCACGAATTGCGTCCCGGTCGCGGCTCGTGCGCAGCGGAGGATCGAGGCGGAAGTTGGAATCAAAGTAGCCGATATCGACGTCGATCAGGTGCACGTGATGAATGCCGACGTCGCAGGTCACGGGCAACCCTTCACGTTTCGCGCGGCGCACCAACTCGACCCCGTTGCTGCTCGACAGCCGGCACAGGTGAATGCGCGCGCCAGTTGCGCGTTGCAGCTCGAACACGGTGTGCAGCGCGACCGTTTCTGCAACGTCTGGCACCGATGCCAATCCAAGCCGAGCGGCGACGGCACCTGCGGCCGCCACGCCCCGGCCTGCCAACGTGTCTTCCACCGGGCGCAGCCACACCGGAAGATCGAACGTGCGCGCATAACGCATGGCCTGCAGCAGCACGCTGTTGTCGTGTGGCAGCGATCCGGTCTGCGCGAAGGCAACACACCCGACCTCGGCTAGGGTCTCGATCTCGGCCAGCACCTCGCCGCCAAGACCGGCGGTAAGTGCGCCGAGCGGATACAAACGCGCGCCCGCAGCCTCGCGCGAGCGTTGGCGCAACATGCGGACGAGTCCTGGCTCATCGAGCGGAGGATCGGTATCCGGGGGACACACCACGCCGGTGATGCCACCGGCAAGCGCAGCATGCGATTCCACCTTCAACGCACCATCGGCTCCGGGCTCGCGCATACGCGCGCACAGATCGACCAGGCCAGGCGCAACGATCAATCCCGTTGCATCGAGCGTGCGCTCAGCGGAGAACCCATGCGGCGCAGTGCCGATCGCGACGATGCGGCCGTCGTCGACAAAAACGTCCGCGCGCCCGTCGACCTTCGATGCCGGGTCGACGACGCGGCCGTTGCGGATGGCGAGTTTCATCGTCATTGCATCCGCTGCGAAGAAGAAACCAGAGCCAGCACGGCCATGCGAACCGCGATGCCGAAGGTGACTTGCGGCAGGATCACGCTCTGTGTGCCGTCGGCCACGTGCGAGTCGATCTCCACGCCGCGATTCATCGGCCCCGGGTGCATCACGATCGCATCGGCACGCGCCAGTTGGAGCTTCTCCGGCGTCAGGCCATAGTTGCGGAAGTACTCCTGCGCGCTGGGCAGCAACGCTCCTTTCATGCGCTCGTTCTGCAGCCGCAGCATGATGATCACGTCTGCGCCGCGAATGCCGTCTTCAAGCCGCGTGCACACGCGCACACCGAGTTGCTCCAAGCCACCGGGAAGCAAGGTGAGCGGACCCACCGCGCGCACCTCGGGCACTCCGAGCGTGGTGAGCGCGTGAATCGCCGAGCGGGCGACGCGCGAATGCAGGATGTCGCCCACGATCGCCACCGTCAGCCGGGTGAAGTCCTTCTTGTAATGGCGGATGGTGAAAAGATCGAGCAGGCCCTGGGTCGGGTGCGCATGCCGGCCGTCGCCGGCGTTGATCACGTGCACATGCGGCGCGACGTGGCGCGCGATCAGGTATGGGGCGCCGCTCGACGCGTGCCGCACCACGAACATGTCGGCCTGCATTGCGGTCAGGTTGTTGATCGTATCGAGCAGCGACTCGCCCTTCGCCGTCGACGAGCGCGTGATGTCGAGATTGAACACGTCAGCCGAAAGCCGGCGAGCCGCGATTTCGAACGTCGTACGTGTGCGCGTGCTGTTCTCGAAGAACAGATTGAACACCGAACGGCCACGCAGCAGCGGCAGGCTCTTGACCTCGCGCTCGGCCAGATTGATGAAACTGTCCGCCGTCGTGAGAATGCGCTCGAGAATGGCGCGCGGCAGTTCCTCGATCGAAAGCAGGTGATGCAACTCGCCGTTGCGGTTGAGCTGCGGATGCCGGCCGAGCTCAGGCACCGTGTTGCTCCAGCGTGAGGTGCAACGCACCGGTCTCATCGCGCGACAGCACCACGCTCACTTCACGCGGCACCTCCACGGTCGCGCCGACCACGCCGGCTTCGACCGGCAGCTCGCGCCCGCCGCGGTCGATGAGCACCGCAAGGTCGATGCGGGCCGGACGCCCGTAGTCGAAGAGCTCGTTCATCGCCGCGCGCACGGTGCGCCCCGTGTACAGCACGTCGTCGACCAGCAGCAGATTCTTGCCGTCCACGTCGAATTCGATCTGCGACGGCTTGACCGTCGGCGACAGGCCCTGCCGGCCAAAGTCGTCGCGATAAAAGCTGATGTCGAGCACGCCAACCGGATGCCGAATCCCAAGTGCATCGCGCAGCCGCTCCGCGAGCCACACGCCACCGGTACGAATGCCAACCAACCGCACGTCACGGCCGGCAACACGCTCGCGCGCCCGCGCGGCCAACCGGCGATAGATCGCTTCGGCGTCGAGATCGATCACTCTTTCCCCTCATCGTTGGCGTCAAACCACTGTTGCAGGATGACTGCCGCAGCGTCCGCGTCGCTCGTATTCTTGTGCTCGAGCACGGCGGAGGAGTAGCGCTCATCGACAAAAACCACCGGCACACCGTAACGGCCGGCAAGCTGGCGGCCAAAGCGCTGTGATCGGTGCGTCATCTCATGCTCCGCACCGTCGGGATGGCGCGCCAGACCGACCACGATCCTACCCGGGCGCCACTGCTCCACTAACGCGGTAATTGCTTCCCAGCGCGCGGCCGCCGTTGGTGCTGCGATGACCTCGAGCGGGCGAGCGTGGCGGGCAATCGAATTACCGAGCGAAACGCCGATGCGGCGCGTGCCGAAATCGAAACCCAGCACGACCTGCTCGGTCATCGGGGAATTGGAAGGAATGGGGAAGCGTGGTGCGGACGTGCGGGCGGCGGCGCTCGGCTCACGCATGCCCAGCCTGCCCCGAGATCTGCATGCCGTCGAAGATGCCCAGCAACTTGAGCGCGGCTGCCATCCGGGCTTCGGCCGGGGTTTCAAAAATCACCGACGGATCTGCCAGCACGGTGAGCCACGCGTTGTGCGCGATCTCGTCTTCGAGTTGGCCCGCACCCCAGCCGGCATAACCGAGCGTGACAAGCGCCTTGTTCGGGCCGCCACCGATGGCGATCGCCTCCAGCACATCTTTCGAGGTCGTGAGCGCAATGTCTTCGGTCACGCGCAGCGTGGAGCCGTAGCTGCCCGACGGCTGATGCAGAACGAATCCGCGCTCGGTCTGGACCGGTCCACCGAAGAACACGAGCTCGTCCTTCCACGGCGCGATTTCGAGCTTGAGGTCGATCTTGTCGAACAACCGCGCCAGCGTCAGTTCGGTCGGTCGGTTGATCACCAAGCCCAGCGCGGTTTTGTCGTTGTGCTCACAAACGTAGACGACCGAACCGGAAAAGTTCGGGTCCGCCATGTTCGGCATGGCGATCAGGAAATGGTGTTTGAGGTCCATGCAACGTAGTTCCGACCGCTGCAATTCTAGCCCCGTGTTCTCGGCTCGGGCCCGAAATCAGGACACGAGCATTGCGACTTTTGCGTCTCACGCACCACTGCCAACATGCAACGTCACTCAACTGC